>CAKAQT010000179.1:0-3234 GCA_916720325.1 Parahaemophilus parainfluenzae | reverse complement strand
TATCTGGTGAAGTTGGGCGTTGATGTGGGGCGCCTAACATATGCGGAACAGATGGGCCATAAATATCCGCGTCTAAAATACCCACACGAGCCCCTTGAGCTTGTAAAGCAAGCGCAAGATTCACCGAAACAGAGGATTTTCCTACCCCACCTTTACCTGAAGTCACCGCAATGATGTTCTTCACGCCTTTAACAGCAGGTTGATTATTTGCACGTTTTAAGGTTGCGATTTGATAATTCACCACCCATTTGATTTCTTTACTATCGGTCGCTTTTAATAAGGCATCCGAAAGCTGTTGTTTCACTTGCTCCACGCCAGTGTTCCATGCAAAAGGCAATTGTAATTCAATACGTAATACGTCACCGCCTTTTTCAACTTTCTTCAAAGTCTTTAATTCGATTAAGTCTTTTTGTAAGGTTGGGTGTTGAAATTGTTGGAAAAGTTGCAGAACCTGAGATTGTTGTTCTGCCGTTAAATTTTCAGAAAAAGCAGTTGCCATAATATTCCTTTAATAGTAGTAGGTAGTAGAGTAAATTTGTCAGGGATATTCTACCCCTTTTACACCTCAAATGTTAAGCTAAAAGTATAACTAAACTAGAAAAAATCACACCAATCGGGTAACATACTCGCAATTTTTGCAAAAAGAATAAGAGAAAAATAATGACAACTCAACCTCGTAAAATTTTAGTCACTTGTGCATTACCTTATGCAAATGGCGCCATTCATTTAGGCCATATGTTAGAACACATTCAAGCGGATATTTGGGTGCGTTTCCAACGTATGCGTGGCAATAAAATTCATTTTGTCTGTGCTGATGACGCGCACGGCACACCAATCATGCTTAATGCTGATAAATTAGGCATTACACCAGAAGAATTAATCGCAAAAGCAAAAGCTGATCACGTACGTGATTTTGCAGGCTTTAATATCAGTTTTGATAACTATCACTCTACTCACAGTGAAGAAAATAAACAAATCACCGCTGATATTTACAATAAATTAAAAGCTAAAGGCTTCATTAAAACAAAAGTGATTTCTCAGTTATTCGATCCTGAAAAGAATATGTTCTTACCGGATCGTTTCGTCAAAGGGACTTGTCCAAAATGTAAAGCTGAAGATCAATATGGTGATAACTGCGAAGTTTGTGCATCCACTTATAGCCCGATGGATTTAATTAATCCTCGTTCAGCTGTATCAGGTGCAACACCAATCATCAAAGAATCTGAACATTTCTTCTTTGACTTGCCTGCTTTTGAAGGTATGTTAAAAGAATGGACTCGCTCTGGTTCACTTCAACCTGAAATTGCAAACAAAATGCAAGAATGGTTTGAAAGTGGTTTACAACAATGGGATATCTCTCGTGATGCACCTTATTTTGGTTTTGAAATTCCAGGTGCAAAAGATAAATTCTTCTATGTTTGGTTGGATGCGCCAATTGGCTATATGGCTTCTTTCAAAAATCTCTGCGATCGTGAAGGCATTGATTTTAATGAATTCTGGGGAGAAAACAGCGATGCAGAACTTTATCACTTTATTGGTAAAGATATCGTGTATTTCCACAGTCTATTCTGGCCAGCGATGTTAGAAGGTAGCGAATTCCGCAAACCAACCAATGTGTTTGCTCACGGTTATGTCACCGTAGATGGCGCCAAAATGTCAAAATCACGCGGTACATTTATCCAAGCCAGCACCTATTTAAATCACATTGATCCAGAATGTTTGCGTTACTACTACGCAGCGAAATTAAACGATCGTATCGAAGATCTTGATTTCAATTTGGAAGATTTCGTTCAACGTGTCAACACTGATATCGTGAATAAATTAGTCAATTTAGCGTCTCGTAATGCGGGCTTTATCACAAAACGTTTTGAAGGCAAATTAGCAGATAAATTAGAAGATGAAGCGCTTTTCAATGAATTCACTGCACAAGCTGAACAAATTGCTGCTTATTATGAAAGCCGTGAATACAACAAAGCGATTCGTGAAATTATGGCATTAACTGATAAAGCCAATAAATATATTGATGAAAAAGCCCCTTGGGTCATTGCAAAAGAAGAAGGTAAAGATGCCGAATTACAAGCAGTTTGCTCAATGGGTATCGAGCTTTTCCGTGTATTAATGTCTTACTTAAAACCGGTTCTTCCGAAACTGGCTGAACGTGCAGAAGCGTTCTTACAAACAGAACTAACATGGGATAATATTGCACAACCATTATTAGGTCATCAGCTTACTCCATTTAAAGCACTTTTCTCTCGTTTAGAGAAAAAACAAATTGATGCTGTTGTAGAAGAAACTAAAGCACTTTTCGCTGAAGCAAACAAAGCGACAGAAAAAACAGTGACAAAAGCGACCGCACTTTCAAATGTCGAACCAATTGCTGATACCATTACCATTGACGATTTTGCTAAAATCGATATGCGTGTGGCAAAAGTACTGAAATGCGAAGCTGTACCTGAATCCAATAAACTCTTACGTTTTGAATTAGACTTAGGCGATCATACTCGTCAAGTGTTCTCTGGCATTAAAGCAGCTTACAACAAACCTGAAGAATTAGAAGGTCGTTTTGTTATTGTGGTTGCAAACCTTGCACCACGTAAAATGAAATTTGGTGTATCAGAAGGAATGATTCTTTCTGCTGGTACTGGCGGAAGTGATTTATTCTTACTTTCAGCTGATAGCGGTGTCACTGCAGGTATGCAAGTAAAATAATTTAATATTTAGGCGACTTCGGTCGCCTTTTTTATTGCCAAATAGAATCAAATACCCTACCATATCAATCAGCTATTTATCATGCAAATTAAAAGGAATTCATTATGACAAACGAACTTATCTGCTATAAACAAATGCCGGTTTGGACAAAAGATAAACTACCTAAAATGTTCCAAGAAAAACACAATACTAAAGTGGGCACTTGGGGCAAACTTACAGTATTGAAAGGTAAGCTTAAGTTTTATGAGCTAACTGAAGATGGTGATATTATTACTGAGCATATTTTCACGCCAGAAAGTAACATTCCGTTTGTCGAGCCACAAGCCTGGCATCGAGTTGAAGCCCTTTCTGATGACTTAGAATGTACGCTTGGTTTTTATTGCAAAAAAGAAGACTATTTCAGCAAAAAATACAACATGACTGCAACGCACGGTGATGTGGTTGATGCCGCTAAAATTATTAAGCCTTGCAAAGTGTTAGATTTAGGCTGCGGACAAGGTCGTAACTCCCTTTATTTAAGTTTAA
>CAKAQT010000178.1:0-3239 GCA_916720325.1 Parahaemophilus parainfluenzae | reverse complement strand
CAATTCATTAAAATAAGCCGCCTGTAAAATATAAGAAAACACGACGGCACTAATAATCCCACCAATTAACGCCACCCAATTCCATAACACCGTGATGCCAATCCATTTTTTACTGTCGGCCACCGTGTTAATTAGGCGTTTATCTATCATCATAATGATTGCTCCTAAAACAAAAAAGAAGTACGCACATTACTATGCGTACTTTGCTACCAATCTAACAACCAAAAAACGAGTCTATTTCGTATTATTGTCTTTAAGCGATATAAGTCGTAAAAATTATAGTCAAGAATATAAACAAATAATAGATCTAATTGAAAATTATTTTTATTTATATATTAAGTAAAAAAATACCGCACTCAGTTTCCCAAAGTGCGGTCATTTTTAGTGATATTTTTGAGTGTTAGACTAAACGTCTAGATTTGCTCTTAACGCATTCATTTCGATGAATTCACGACGAGGCTCAACTTCATCACCCATTAATGTGGTGAAGAGCTGGTCTGCGGCAACAGCATCTTTAATTGATACTTTTAACATACGGCGAGCATTTGGATCCATGGTGGTTTCCCAAAGTTGCTCAGCGTTCATTTCACCTAACCCTTTGTAACGTTGGATTTCTAAGCCTCGGCGAGATTCTTTCATCAACCACTCAACAGCTTGTTCAAATGACTGAACAGGTTGCGTTTTTTCACCACGAGTAACATAAGCGCCCTCTTCTAGTAAGCCATTCACCTGCTGACCAAATGCGGTAATCTTCGCAAATTCATTGCCCATCACAAAATCAAAGTTGATGAAGTAATCGGTATCAATACCGTGTTTACGAACGGTAATGACCGCTTCATATACTTGGCGTTCGCTGTTAAATTGCGTTCTCGCTGAATATAAATGTGCTTCTGTTTCTTTTTCAGTTAAGTAGGCAACAAAAGCATTCGCCCAATTTTCGACCGCACTTTCATTACGCATTAACTCAACGGTTAATTGTGGTTGATAAACCAAACCTTGTAATAATGGCTCCGGATAGTAACGACTTAAGCGAGTAATTAATTTCTGAATATTGTTATATTCACTCACTAATTTCTCGAACACTAAATCATTCATTGCCGGTGCATTGGCACTGATATGTAACGCTGCGCCATCTAACGCAAGCATTAATTCATATTGCACCATTTCATCGTTATCTTTGATATAGCGCTCTTGTTTGCCTTTTTTCACTTTATAAAGTGGTGGCTGAGCGATATACACATAACCACGCTCAATCAATTCTGGCATTTGACGATAGAAGAAGGTCAACAATAAAGTACGAATGTGTGAACCGTCCACGTCCGCATCGGTCATGATAATGATGTGGTGATAACGTAATTTATCCGGATTATATTCATCGCGACCAATACCACAGCCAAGCGCCGTAATTAATGTGCCCACTTCTTGAGAAGAAAGCATTTTGTCAAAACGTGCTTTTTCAACGTTAAGAATTTTACCTTTTAATGGCAAAATCGCTTGAGTTTTACGATCACGACCTGATTTTGCCGAACCACCCGCAGAATCCCCCTCCACGAGGTAAAGTTCTGAAAGAGCTGGGTCTTTTTCTTGGCAGTCCGCTAATTTACCCGGAAGACCTGCAATATCTAATGCACCTTTACGACGGGTCATTTCACGTGCTTTACGCGCCGCTTCACGTGCACGTGCAGCCGTAATAATTTGATTTACAATGATTTTTGCATCAGCTGGATTTTCTAATAGATATTCCTGCATACGCTCATTCATGGCAGATTCAACCGCACTTTTCACTTCAGAAGACACTAATTTGTCTTTTGTTTGTGAAGAGAATTTAGGATCGGGCACTTTCACCGAAATAATCGCCACCAAACCTTCACGCGCATCATCACCTGATGTGCTCACTTTCTCTTTTTTCAGTAACCCTTCGCTTTCCATATAGTTATTTAAGCTACGGGTTAATGCGCCACGGAAACCGGCTAAGTGAGTACCACCATCACGTTGTGGAATGTTATTGGTAAAGCAATAAACGTTTTCGTTTACGCCATCATTCCATTGCAATGCGACTTCCACGCCAATGCCGTCTTTTTCAGCTGAAAAATAGAATGGTTTTGGGTGAATTGGATTTTTATTTTTATTTAAATATTCAACGAACGCTTGAATACCACCTTCATAATGGAAGTGATCTTCTGTGCCATCACGTTTATCAATTAAACGAATCGATACGCCAGAGTTTAAGAATGAAAGCTCACGTAGGCGTTTTGCTAAAATTTTGTAATCAAAAGTTGTAATTGCAAAGATTTCTGGACTTGGCCAAAAACGCACGGTTGTACCCGTCGCTTGAGTTTCACCAATAACGGTTAAAGGCCCTTGAGGCTCACCTAAGTGATAGAATTGCTCATGCACATGACCTTGACGACGAATAGTTAATTGCAATTTATCAGAAAGTGCATTTACTACCGAAACACCCACGCCGTGTAGACCGCCTGATACTTTATAAGAGTTATCATCGAATTTACCGCCCGCGTGAAGCACGGTCATAATAACTTCTGCCGCAGAAACCCCTTCTTCTGGGTGAATATCTACTGGAATACCACGACCGTCATCTTGCACGGAAACAGAGTTGTCATCATGAATAGTGACGATAATATCGGAACAATAGCCGGCAAGTGCTTCATCGATCGCGTTATCCACTACCTCAAACACCATATGGTGTAGGCCTGTTCCATCATCGGTATCCCCAATATACATGCCCGGACGTTTCCGAACCGCATCAAGCCCTTTTAAGACTTTAATACTTGATGCACCATAAGCATTTTCTGTAACCGGTGTTTCTGACATAGTTTTTCTCTATTTTGTAATGAAAATTGTGCGGAATTATAGCAAAAAACTGACTATTTTGCGAAATAAAAGTGCGGTCAAAATTTTTGTTATTTTTTATTTACTATTTGACATCTCTATTTTTCCCCTTATATTGACCACCTCATTTTTTATATAGAAATGAGTTTTGTTGTATTAAAAATTTAAGGATCATTAAATGATTTCATTCCTAAAATCTAATCCAGGTACACCTGTTCCTGATGCGGAAATTAGAGAACGTTATAATCGCTTAAGATGGCATGCATTATTTGGCATCTTTATCGGTTATGCGGCATTCTACATTTTACGTAATAACTTCCTTCTTTCTTCTCCTGAATTAATTAGCGATTTTGGTTTCACCAAAAAAGATATCGGTTTTATTTCCGGTA
>CAKAQT010000177.1:0-3248 GCA_916720325.1 Parahaemophilus parainfluenzae | reverse complement strand
TTGACTTCAAACGTGCTTAATTTTTAGCTTGTGATAAGAACACCAATAATGTTGAGTTATTGGTGTTTTTTCTTTTTGGGCAAAGTGCGGTCAAATTTAAAATCGTTTTAGGAGTATTTTCCAATGAAGATAGCCTTAGGCATTGAATATAACGGAAAACAATATTGTGGCTGGCAGCGACAAGAGAAAGTGCGCAGTGTACAAGAAGAATTAGAAAAAGCGTTATCTTTTGTGGCAAATGAAAAAATTGAAGTATTTTGTGCGGGCAGAACAGACTCTGGTGTGCATGGCACAGGACAAGTTGTGCATTTTGAAACCACAGCGGTTCGTCCTGAAAAAGCATGGGCATTTGGTACTAATGCGAATTTGCCTGATGATATTTCAGTGAGTTGGGCAAAAGTGGTGGATGATGAATTTCATGCCCGTTTTTCGGCAACCGCGCGTCGCTATCGTTATATTTTGTATTGTAATAAATTGCGTTCAGCCATTTTGCCGGAAGGAATTACCCATTGCCATTTAGATTTAGACGAAAAGAAAATGCACCAAGCGGGGCACTTTTTATTGGGCGAAAATGATTTTTCTTCTTTTCGAGCGGCACAATGTCAATCAAATACCCCTTGGCGAAATGTGCATCATTTAAATGTGGTGCGAAAAGGGCAGTACATTATTGTGGATATTCAAGCTAATGCCTTTGTGCATCACATGGTGCGTAACATTGTAGGAAGCTTGATTGAAGTCGGTGCAGGCAATCAACCTGTTGAGTGGATGAAATGGTTGTTAGAGCAAAAAGATCGTAAATTGGCCGCGCCAACAGCGAAACCCGAAGGCCTGTATTTAGTCAATGTGATTTATCCTGAAAAATTTGCGATTCCACAGAAAAATTTAGGACCGTTGTTTTTAGAAGATAATCTCATCTGACTAGCAAATTTCGCTAAATTATGATTAAATACGCAAACTTTTCTAGTTAATAAAAAAGGTAAAAAATGAGCTGGATTGATAGAATTTTTAGCAAAGGAACCTCTTCCTCTGCATCACGTAAAGCTAACGTACCAGAAGGGGTTTGGACAAAATGTACCTCTTGTGAACAAGTTCTTTACGGTGAAGAAGTAAAACGTAATTTATATGTTTGTCCAAAATGCGGTCATCATATGCGTATTGATGCTCGTGAGCGCCTTTTAGCCTTGTTAGATGAAGGTTCAAGCCAAGAACTATCGGCTGATTTAGAACCAAAAGATATTCTTAAATTTAAAGATTTAAAAAAATATAAAGATCGTATTTCTGCAGCTCAAAAAGAAACGGGCGAAAAAGATGCGTTAATTACAATGACAGGTACACTTTACAATATGCCTATTGTTGTTGCTGCTTCAAACTTTAGTTTCATGGGCGGCTCAATGGGATCGGTTGTGGGTGCAAAATTTGTGAAAGCAGCAGAAAAAGCAATGGAATTAAATTGTCCGTTTGTTTGTTTCTCTGCAAGTGGTGGTGCACGTATGCAAGAAGCACTTTTCTCCTTAATGCAAATGGCGAAAACCAGTGCGGTGTTAGCAAAAATGCGTGAAAAAGGCGTGCCGTTTATTTCGGTATTAACCGACCCAACATTAGGTGGGGTATCTGCAAGTTTTGCTATGCTAGGTGATGTGAATATCGCTGAGCCAAAAGCGTTAATTGGTTTCGCAGGCCCACGTGTTATCGAACAAACTGTACGTGAGAAATTACCGGAAGGCTTCCAACGTAGTGAATTCTTACTTGAGAAAGGGGCGATTGATATGATCGTGAAACGTTCAGAAATGCGTTCAACCCTTGGAAACCTTTTAAGCAAACTCACCAATCAACCTTCACCTTTTGTTGAAGTAGAAGTTGTTGAAAATGCCTAATACAATGAATTTAAAAGCCACTTCGCCACTCGCTGAGTGGCTTTCTTATTTGGAAAACAGTCACTTCAAAGCGATTGATTTAGGGCTAGAGCGTATTAAGTCAGTAGCAGAAGAATTGGACCTTTTGAATCCCGCACCTTATGTGATCACGGTAGGAGGCACAAATGGTAAAGGTACGACTTGCCGTTTGCTTGAAACCATTTTGTTAAATCACGGCTTGCGTGTGGGTGTGTATTCTTCCCCCCATTTATTACGTTATAACGAACGTGTTCGTATTCAAAATCAAGACTTGCCGGATGAAATGCATACCGCTTCTTTTGATTTCATCGAAAAGCATAAAACGAAATCTCTCACTTATTTTGAATTTAGCACGTTGTCGGCTTTGCATTTATTTAAACAAGCGAAACTTGATGTCGTGATTTTAGAAGTCGGGCTTGGTGGGCGTTTGGATGCAACCAATATTGTGGATAATGCTCTGGCGGTTATCACTAGTATTGATATTGATCATACAGATTTTCTGGGTTCAACACGTGAAGAAATTAGCTTTGAAAAAGCAGGCATTTTTCGTGCAAATAAACCGGTTGTGATTGGCGAACCAAATGTCCCGCAACCTATGTTAGAACAAGCAGAGAAATTACATTGCCACGTTTCACGTCGAGATGTTAATTGGTCGTTTAAAGCCAATGAGCAAACTTGGATGTGGCAGAGCAACAAAGTGCGGTTAGAAAATCTACCGTTTTGCCAAATTCCATTAGCCAATGCCGCAACCGCTTTGGCGGCTGTTGAGCAATTACCTTTTGATATTTCTGTCGAGACCATTAAACGTTCATTAATTGAAGTGGAATTGGTGGGTCGCTTTCAACAATTGAAAGGCAATCAGTTAGAAAAACTGGCAGCCCGCTTGAATGTACCTTATTCACAGTTGCCAAAAGTGATCATCGATGTGGGGCATAATCCTCATGCGGCAAAATATTTAGCCGAAAAATTGACCGCACTTAAAGCACAAATATCAGGTCGCATCATTGCTGTTTGCGGTATGCTGAAAGATAAAGATGCGGAGTCGGTGTTTAACCAACTGACATCTGTTATTGACCAATGGTATTGTGTAACATTAGGCGGTTACCGTGGTCAATCAGGTGATGACTTAAATGCAAAATTAACAACCGTTTGCCCATCAGCAAAAAGTGTTTCTGAAGATTCTGTAGCTGAAGGTGTGCAAAGTGCGGTTAAAAATGCCGATAAAAATGACATTGTGCTGGTATTTGGATCCTTCCACACCGTGGGAGAGTTTTTAGAATATTTAGCGTAATGGGTTTGCAAAATAAAAAGGCTGACAAAATGTCAGCCTTTCTTTTTAACGTTTTATTAGTGAAG
>CAKAQT010000176.1:0-3278 GCA_916720325.1 Parahaemophilus parainfluenzae | reverse complement strand
TGGGTGCAACTAAAGCAGACTTTGATAATACGGTGGCAATTCACCCAACAGGTTCAGAAGAATTTGTCACAATGCGTTAATTGCAGATAAAGAAAGTGCGGTTAAATTTGACCGCACTTTTGTCTTAATGTAATTTCAATCTTGGTTTTAAATAGTGGTTAAGTTTATCCACTAAAATAATCAAGCCAATCTTAATACATCCATGCAAAGCATGTTGATGCATACGATATAAAGATACATACGCAAATTGCGCAAATTTACCTTGAACAGTCAGTGGGTTTTTCCCAAATTTATTTGAAATGCTACCCAATGCGGTAAAGCTTGAAAGAGAAACCAAGGTTCCTTTATCGTTGTATTTGAATGCTTTTAATGGTTTTTGCTCAAAAAGTGCAAAGATATTTTTTGCACAAGCTTTTGCCATTTGGTGTGCCGCTTGCGCTCTTGGCGGGACTAATTTACCGTTTGGTTGCATTAATGCTGCACAGTCGCCAATGGCAAAAATACTGTCATCCACCGTAGTTTGAAGGGTATCTTTTACCACCAATTGATTGATGCGGTTAAGCTCTAACCCATCGAATTGCTGTGTCACCGTTGAAGTACGAACACCCGCTGCCCAAACAATAAGGTCAGCTTTGATTTCTTCGCCATCTTTGGTGATAAGTGTATTTGGTTGGGCTTCCGTGATCATGGTATTTAATTTCACATTTGCACCCATTTCTTGCAATTCATCTAATACTGCTGCAGATAAATTTTCAGGTAGAGCAGGCAGTAATCGAGGACCCGCTTCAACTAAAGTGACTTGCAAGCAAGAATTATCAATTTTACCGTAGCCGTAAGAAGATAAGTCTTCAGTCGCATGATAAAGTTCAGCAGTTAATTCCACACCAGTTGCGCCGCCACCAACAATCGCAATATTGACTTTGTTTTCATCCACTAGTTTTTGTTTAAACTCTTCTTCACCGATATCATCTAATGCACGGTTCTCAGAGAATTTAAGGAATAATTCCAACATTCTTTGTTGAAAACGAAGCGCTTGATCAGAGCTATCTAAGAAAATACAGTTATCGGCGACGCCTTTTGTATTGAAATCATTCGATTTACTGCCGATTGCAATCACTAAGTAGTCATAAGGAATACGGCGCGCAACCACAAGCATATCGCCTTCTTGCCCATAAACAGGGGCAAGCTCAACATATTTTTGTTCACGATTAATGCGTGTGATTGAGCCTTGCTCGAAGCTAAAATGATGGTTTTTACCGTGAGCACGATAGCTCAGAGAATCCATACCATCATCCATGACACCTGTTGCAATTTCATGTAATAGAGGTTTCCACAAGTGGGTCGCATTGCGGTCAACAAGCGTTACTTTAGCTTGTTTCTTACGACCTAATTTGTCACCTAAAAATGTCGCTAATTCAATGCCGCCAGCGCCACCACCAACGATCACGACGTTTTTCATAAAGTTCTCCTAAAAGAAAAATTGTTAAAAATGTTAAACTAATGTAATGATAGCATAACAAATAAACAAGACGAAAAAATTTAATGGAAATTGACCGCACTTTATTGATGACAGCGATCGTAAAGCGGTTGTAATTGTTGGATGGTTTGCGTGATAAATAAAACAGGATCAATTTGGCTTAGTTGATCTTTTTCAATACTTTTCCCAATACACCAAAAATCGTCCTCTGAACGCAAGAGAAGATCTTTTTCAGAAATGTCCTTCACTTGGCGAAAATCATCATATTCGCTTTCATCTTCTCGCCAAATATCAAAATCAGCAAATTGTTTGAAATCAAATTGATCAAGCCACTGATTATATTGTTGCACATTAATTTGTGAGCGATCTGCACGATAGCAATGCCAATCTAAACACACTCTTAGTCGGCGACGATTTAATAGCACAGAAAAGATTGCTGCAGAATTTTGGTTAAACTCGTATTTAAAATAAGCGAAGAAATGCGCGCGTACCTGCCAACCATTGGTCCAACTTTCAATATGCGGTTTCGCAAAAGGTGTACCAAGCTGTTTTGCGACCTCTTGAATAATCGCTTTCCAGTTATCCCAATGTAATTTGTAATCCGCTTTAATCGCCGGAATATCTTCTGGACAGAATTTTTTCATTTGGGCGAATTGGTAGAAAGGAATATTGAACAGTTCGCAAGATTCAGCATTGAGCGAGAGCATAGCGTTTCCTTAAAAATCACTGTAATTTTTGACCGCACTTTGAGTGAAGAACTGTTTGTCTTCCCAACGCAACAGGGTCATTCGATTATTCCACACACATCCTGTATCCAAGGCATAAATACCTTCTGGAGTTGGCTCATCGACTAAACTTGCCCAATGCCCAAAGACAATGGGAATTTGTTTATAAAGTGGGTTATCTAAATTAAACCAAGGCGCGAGCTCTGCTGGCGCATCTTTTAAAGGGGATTTACAAGCAAAATCAAAGCGATGATCTAAATAGCAAAAACGCATTCGAGTGAAAGCATTAATAATGTAACGATGACGCGCTAAGCCCTGCAAATCTGGCGACCAGCGATCAGGCTGTTCAGAATACATATTTTCAATGAGATAATGAAAATCGCCGTGCTGTAAAATCTGTTCAACTTCAGCCGCACAAGATTTCGCCGTTTCCAAATCCCAATCAGGCGAAATGCCTGCGTGTGCCATCAGGAAGTTTAATTCTTCATTATGCACAAGTAATGGTTGGTGGCGTAACCAATGAATCAGCTCATCAAAATCAGGCGCATTAAAAATGGCATCGACACGATCACGAGGTTTCACTTTTTTAATACCCAGTGCGGTCGCAATTAAGTGTAAATCGTGATTCCCTAGTACGGTTTGCGCTGAATTACCAAGTGATTTTACGAAACGAAGACATTCAAGTGATTTATCCCCACGCGCCACAAGATCCCCCACAAGATAAAGTTTATCTTGCGTAGGATTGAAATCTACACGCTCTAATAAAAGCTGTAATTCATCATAACAGCCTTGCAAATCACCGACAAAATAGGTTGCCATTTTTGACCGCTCTTTTTACTCTTCTGAATCTAAGATTTCATCTTTATTGATATCAGCTGGAGGATTATCTGCCAACCAGTTCGCTAAACGTGCATAATCTGCGATAGCCAAATTTTCTGCACGAGCATTCAAATCAATACCAAGTGCGGTCAGATTTTCAGGTGAAAATAGTGTTGAAAGTGCATTGCGTAATGTTTTTCGACGTTGATTGAACGCTTGGGAGCAAACACGGTTCAACCAATATAAATCTTTTACAG
>CAKAQT010000175.1:0-3316 GCA_916720325.1 Parahaemophilus parainfluenzae | reverse complement strand
GCTGAATTAGGCGTAGCTGAAGCGGTTATCCAACGTCAAGGTGCAGAACGTATCGTTATCGAATTACCGGGTGTTCAAGATACGGCGCGTGCAAAAGAAATCTTAGGGGCAACCGCAACACTTGAATTCCGTATTGTGAATTCATTAGTGAACCCTGAGTCCGCTGCTCGTGGTATGTTGCCTTCTGATACAGAAATCAAATATGACCGTCAAGGTCGACCTGTTGCGCTTTACAAACGTGCGGTATTGGGTGGTGAACACATCATCAACTCAAGTTCTGGTTTAGACCAAAACACCAGTACGCCACAAGTAAGTGTAACCTTGGATAGTGAAGGCGGCGAAATCATGTCGCAAACGACCAAGAAATACTACAAAAAACCAATGGCAACCTTGTATGTAGAATACAAAGACAACGGTAAAAAAGACGAAAATGGCAAAACCATTTTAGAGAAAAATGAAGAAGTCATTAACGTCGCAACCATTCAAGGTCGCTTTAGTTCTAACTTCCAAATTACGGGTGTAAGCAGTTCTGCAGAAGCACAAAACCTTTCTATGTTATTAAAATCAGGTGCATTAATTGCGCCAGTGCAAATTGTAGAAGAGCGTACAATCGGTCCTTCTCTTGGTGCACAAAACGTAGAACAAGGTATTGATGCAAGCTTCTGGGGCTTAATTGCCGTCATAGTCTTCATGCTGATTTACTATAAAGTCTTCGGTATTATCGCAAGCTTTGCCTTGGTGATTAATATCGTTTTATTAGTCGGTTTGATGTCTATCCTACCTGGTGCAACACTCACCATGCCGGGGATTGCGGGTATCGTATTAACCCTGGGGATGTCGGTGGATGCCAACGTACTTATTTTTGAGCGTATCAAAGAAGAAATTCGTAATGGTCGTCCAATCCAGCAAGCCATTAACGAAGGTTATAACGGTGCATTCACCTCTATCTTCGATGCGAACTTAACCACAATTTTAACGGCAATCATTCTTTATGCTGTGGGTACTGGTCCAATTCAAGGCTTTGCAGTAACCCTTGCATTAGGTGTGGCAATTTCAATGTTTACAGCGATTACTGGAACACGTGCTATCGTGAACTTCCTATACGGCGGTAAACGTCTTGAAAAATTATCAATTTAGGTAGGATAAGATGAGATTATTTGCAAAAGATAAAAACGGACATTTTATCCGTGAAGTGAATGGGATTAAATTGCCATTCCCTCTCACTGAATTTATGAAAGTGAGATTTGTAGGGTATGCATTTTCCGCAATTTTAATGGCGATTTCCCTCTTCTTCATTGTGACAAAAGGCTTCAACTGGGGCTTGGATTTTACCGGTGGTGTGGTATTTGATACTCACTTCTCACAACCGGCTGATTTAGAGAAAATCCGTGGCACATTAAATCAAAATGGTATTGCAAGCCCAATTGTACAAACAACGGGTTCTGTACAAGACGTGATGATCCGATTACCGGCTGACAATAACGATTCTGCTATTGGTGATCACGTTAAAAGCATGCTCCAAACAATTGATCCTAATATTCATATTAACAGTATCGAATTCGTCGGTCCAAACGTTGGTGAAGAACTGGCTCAAGGTGCGGTTTATGCGACCCTTGCAACCCTAGCAATGATGTTAATTTACGTGGGCTCACGTTTTGAATGGCGTTTAGGTTTTGGTGGTATTGCCTCACTTGCGCATGACGTGGTGATTACACTCGGCGTTTTCTCTGCATTACAAGTCGAAATGGATTTAACCTTCGTGGCGGCAATTCTTTCCGTTGTAGGTTATTCCATCAACGATAGTATCGTGGTATTCGACCGTGTGCGTGAAAACTTCCGTAAAATTCGCCGTGTAGAAACCATCGATATTATTGATATTTCCTTAACGCAAACCTTATCGAGAACCATCATGACATCTCTCACAACGCTTCTTGTTGTGATTGCCTTGTTCTTCTTTGGTGGTCCATCAATTCATAACTTCTCATTAGCGTTATTAATTGGTATCGGTTTTGGTACTTACTCATCAATCTTTATCGCGATTGCGATTGCTTATGATATCGGCCTACGCCGTGAACATATGATTCCACCAAAAGTGGATAAAGAAGTCGATGATTTACCTTAATCTATTAAACATCAGATAAAAAGAAAGCCACCATAACGGTGGCTTTTTTATTGCTAAAATTATGACATTTTATGACCGCACTTTATTCGTTTACATCACCTAATAAAGCCGCATATTTCTTCGTTGATTCAGAGCTTTCCAAGGTAATTTTAAACGCCATTGTTAGCGGCACTGAAAGTAACATACCGACTGTACCGAGCAACCATCCCCAGAAAAGCAATGAAAAGAATACGACCAAGGTAGAAAGCCCTAAGGTTTTTCCCATCATTTTGGGTTCAATAATATTACCGATCACAATATTTAATACAATAATACCGATGGTTACGCCTATGCCTACACCAAATCCATTTAGCAATAACGCTTGAACAATAATAGGTACTGCGGCAATAATCGAACCAATATTCGGAATGTAATTTAATAGGAAGCTTAAGGTTGCCCATAAAATCGCATATTGGACATCCATTACATCCAACAAAATCCACGTCGAGACGCCGGTAAGCAAACTAATCACCGTTTTCACACCAAGATAACTAATTACACCGTCTAAAATACGATCGATATGATGTTCTTCCGCGACAACATCATGTTCATTATCACTTAAAACTAAAGCAAGTTTATGCTTCATGGTTGGTGCTTCAAGCAGCATAAAAATCACCGCTAAGATCAACACAAAAACATTCGTCACCACGCCAGAAAAGTTTAATAATAAACGGCTCACAAAGTTCATGATCACACTTGGATCAAAATGCTCCATAATGGCTTCGCGAGAAATCACAATCGGCAATTTTAGTTTTTGAGCTAACGCCATGACGTCATTTATACGCTCCGAAAGCAGCACTTTATATTGAGGAATTGAGCGAGTGAATTCCTGCACACTGCTGTTAATTAATCCCGCCAGGAAAAAGAATACGATTAAAATCAAAATAAACAACAAGGCAATAGCAATACCATGTGGTACTTTGCGTTGTGTCATCGCTTTAATCACTGGCGAACAAATAATGGCAATAAATAATGCCAATAAAAAAGGCACGACAATCTCTGCCGCCAGTTTAATTCCCGCAAACACAATCACTAAAGCCGCCATAGCGACTACAGTGCGGTTAAAATTTAAGTTTTTTTCCACTAAATGGCTTCCTCATTTTCTTCGCCTGTACGAACACGGATCACGCGTTCTACATCATAAACAAAGATCTT
>CAKAQT010000174.1:0-3330 GCA_916720325.1 Parahaemophilus parainfluenzae | reverse complement strand
AGCAGAAATCATCGGTAAATAAAAATAACGTAAAAATAAACCGCACTTTGGTTGAGGAATCAAAGTGCGGTTGTTTTTTATGACCTTGTAAAAAATAGATTGAATTCTTACGCAAAAAGCTGTAATTTCAATAACCTATATAGATTAGCAATAGGAATTTTCTATGAAAAACATTTTAACTAAACTAGTTTTTATTATTGGATTAGGTGCTATGCTTTCTGGCTGTGCAACCTCCACACTTTGGACAAACACAAATGATCTTGCAACTGGCGATAAAATCGAAACAGTAACAAGAGAGAAAACTATTGATAGCGATGAAATTATTGCATTAGGACAAGATAAAAACTCTGGCAAAGTGCTCATTTTTGGAAAAAAATATCTTATTCATTTGCATGAAACAAGCTCAGAAGAAATTCAAAAACTGACCAATGCTAAATTCAGTAATCCTTTTTATATAAATAATGCCATCGAAGTTATCTCGAAAGATGATACAGAACTCAAGTATGTGAAAGCTGATTTTTCATTACAATACAAAGTAACGAATGAATTAGAAAAAGGAAAAATGAAGAAACTCGGCTTCATGTGTAATGAAGCTTCCTGTGCTAAAAACTTAGAACTTACAGGTGATATTTATTCATTAACAGACAAAGCACAAATTCATCGCCCAAGTAAACAACTAGCTAAATCATTACCGTTTAAGTTAAAACAACAAACATCAAATATAAGATATAAAACCTCTTCTCAAGCAGAAGGCGTAGTAAAAGCTGTGGGTCTCACACCTTTAGCGTTACTCTTAGATGTTGTGACTTTACCGATACAAATTATGTTTTTAACCAACAACTAAGTTCCAGTTTGAGTCTTTAGATATCTAAGCGGTCTAATTTTTAGCTATATCATTTTATCTAAAAAATGACCGCTCTTTACTTTCTAATCTATCCCTGGTTTTCTGTTGCTGCAATTTTATTCTTTGGTGGTATCGGTGCAAAATAGCCAACCACTAGCAATAGTAATCCCACAACAATAAATGAAACAATCCTTGCCTCCTCCTCTATTGCTCAATTCAATCAAGAACAATGTGATTTCCATTAAAGATGACAAAAACTGGATTATCTCAAGGCGCTTACGGTGATAATCTTTCTCTCTCCCATTTTCCATCATTGAATAAATAACAAATTCTGTCATGTAAACGACTTGGACGACCTTGCCAGAATTCGATGCGATCAGGAATCACAAGATAACCGCCCCAATGTGGTGGGCGAGGCACATTTAATGGGTGTTTTGCTGCAATCAGAGCAGCTTTCGCTAATAAAGATTTGTGGCTAGAAATGACCGCACTTTGCTCGCTGGCCCAAGCACCAATTCGGCTGGTGTAAGGGCGAGTCGCAAAATATTCATCTGATTGTTCAGGCGAGATTTTTTTAGCTTTGCCCTCAATACGAACAGAACGTTCTAATTCGGGCCAAAAGAATGTCAAGGCGACGAAAGGATTATGCTCTATGGCACGACCTTTTCGGCTGTGATAATTTGTGAAAAATACAAAACCTTGTTCGTTCACTTCTTTCAACAGTACCATTCGACTTGTTGGTCGGCCGTCTTCATTGACTGTCGCAACATTAACACCTGTTGGCTCATTGACTTTAGCCGTAATCGCTTCGTTGAGCCATTTTTCAAATTGTTTTATTGGATTGGGATCGCAATCATGCTGAGAAAGCGCCTGTTTGCAATAATCCTCACGAATATCATGTAAGTCCATTTTCTTTCTCCTTTTGCTTGAAAACAAAAAGCCCTTGCAACTGCAAGGGCTAGTATAGTCCGTTAATTATTTACCATCAACACTCACGCCATAAAACGCATCATAGCCGAATGGGCTTTGTACGTAGCCTTTTACGCGAGGGCTAAGTGGTGCGAAACCAACAGAGTGCGCCACTGGAATCCACGGTGCTTGCTCATGGAAAATCACTTGTGCTTGTTTATAAAGCGCCGCGCGTTCATCTTTATTGGTTAAGCCAATCGCTTTATCTAATAAGGCATCAAATTCTGCATTTTTGAAACGAGCAAAGTTTGAGTTGCCAGCGTTAGCACTTGCAAGTAACGGAGAAAGGAAGTTATCTGGATCACCGTTATCGCCTGACCAACCAAAGATACCCGCCGTTAATTCACCTGCTTTAGCACGTTTTTGATAGTCAGCCCATTCAAATGTGACTGGATTTGCTTTTACGCCCACTTTCGCCCAGTCTGCCATCACAAGTTCAGCCATACGTTTTGGATTTGGGTTAGACGCACGTACCACCGGTTGAATCCAGAAGTCCGTTTCAAAACCGTTTGGATAACCAGCTTCCGCTAAAAGCTGTTTCGCTTTCTCTGGATCATACGGATAATCTTGGATTTCGTCGTTATAACTCCAAATTGTTGGTGGTAGTGGGTTTTTCGCTGCAGTACCTGCACCTTGATAAACCGCTTCAATAATCGCTTTTTTATCTACAGCATAATTCAATGCTTGGCGCACTTTCACGTTATCAAACGGTGCTTTTTCCGTATTGAATGCGATATATGCCACGTTCAAACCTTTTTGTTCCAAAAGCTGTACTTTCGGATCAGTTTTCATTTTGGCTAAATCCGCCACATTCGGGAATAAAATTAAATCACAAGAACCGGCTTGTAACTTCGCATAACGCGTCGTCGCATCTGGTACGATGCTAATCACTAAACGATCAAGTGGTGTACGACCTTTCCAATAGGTTTCATTTGCTACGTATTGTGCCGCTTGGTCAGTTTTGTAATCCACAAAAATAAACGGACCTGTACCTACCGGTTTGTTATCGATCGTTTCTGGTTTACCCGCTTTCAACATCGCATCTGCATATTCAGCTGAGTAAATAGAGATAAAGTCCATACCCAAACTTGCTAAGAAAGTCGCATCTTTTTTATTTAAAGTAATACGAATGGTGTTGTCATCCACTTTCTCAACTGATTTTAATAAATCTGGGAATTTCATTGCTTTGAAATACGGATAAGTCCCTTTTGATACATTGTGGTAAGGGTGGTTAGGATCTAACTGACGTTGGAAAGAAAAGATCACATCATCCGCATTAAAATCACGTGTTGGCGTAAATTCTTTTGTTGTATGGAATTTTACCCCTTTACGTAGATGGAACGTATAAGTTAAACCATCGTCACTGATCTCCCAGCTTTCAGCCAAGGCTGGCTCAAGGTCAGTTGAACCTTTTTTGAATTCAATCAAACGGTTATACACTTGCTGTGAACTTGCATTGTAAGATGTGCCTTCCATTACTAATGCTGGGCTAAAGCTAAGTGGTGCTTTCGCTGTAC
>CAKAQT010000173.1:0-3330 GCA_916720325.1 Parahaemophilus parainfluenzae | reverse complement strand
TGAATTACACCATTGATTTATTCAAACAAACTTTGGATAAACCTGAATTAGTGAAACGAAAATTGGCGGAGTTGCATACTTGTCCGGTTTGTAAACGTCAGCACAGCTTAGAAAAAACCGCAAATATGGAATCCAATATGCGGATGAAATTAATCGACTTTAAAGAGCCGGTTCGCTTGAATTTCAAAAAAACAATCGAACAACGTGAAGAAAGTGCGGTTGATTTACCTAAAGTTTTAGCAGGAGGCGAAAGACGATGAACACTCAAATTCCAATGCCGGTTAATGGTATATCAACACCGTTTAGTATTGATGAAAATATAGCCAAAATGAAACAAACATTGCTGAAAGATATTCAACGTTCAGCTTACGTTTACCGTGTAGACTGCGGCGGTTGTAATGGGTGTGAAATCGAGATTTTCAGTACTATTACGCCAACATTTGATGCGGAACGTTTTGGTATTAAAGTGGTAGCGTCACCTCGCCATGCGGACATTCTCTTGTTCACTGGTGCGGTTACCCGTGCGATGCGTACGCCAGCCATGCGTGCTTACCAAGCTGCACCGGATCCAAAAATCTGTATCGCTTACGGGGCTTGCGGTTGCGGCGGCGGTATTTTCCACGATCTCTATTGTGTTTGGGGTGGTTCTGACCAAATCGTACCGGTTGATGTGTATATCCCTGGCTGCCCACCGACCCCTGCCGCCACTATTTATGGTTTTGCTGTCGCGCTTGGTTTACTTGATCAAAAGCTTAAAGGTAAACAAGAAAAAGCCGATCCTAACGCAGAAGCTAAATTACGTTTCCCAACTATTCCGTTGGATTTGCGTATTAGCCTTGAACGTGAAGCACGTCGTCTTGCCGGTTATCGTCAAGGCGGTAACATCGCTAACCAATTTATGGCAATGATGGCAGAAAATGACAAGGTGCCATTTGGTGTACGTTTAGGTGAATACCTAGAACGCGAAGCTGATCCGCGTTTAAGCGAAATCGTTAATCGTTTGCATGCGATTAGTATGCCGTTTTCGGGATAATTAATTATGGGGCAAGTGATTGCCCCTATAAAAATGGGAATGTTATGACAACGAAAGTCTTTTTCTATTTATTAAACGAACGTTTCGTCGAAAACGATGAACAAGTGCCAGAGCAAGCAAAACAGGTAATGTATTACTCTTTGGCGATTGGTCACCATGTTGGCGTAATTGATTGTTTTAAAAAATTACTGGTTTGTGACTACGATGCTTATCAACGTTTTGTAGATAGCTTTCCAGAAGGGGATGCTAAACGTAAATTTGCCGGCTTAATGCGATTCGGTGAAATAGTGATTGATTCCAGCCATGTGAATTTATTGGCGAAAGCAATGGATGAGAACAAAGCTAATTTCACACCAGAGCATCAAGAGTGGGTTGAGATCTTAATGGATACGTTAGCATCGATTCAACGTGAACCAGTGATGTATATAATGGTGAAACGTCGTGATGAATAATGTGATCTTAACGGTTGGCAACAGTATGATGGGGGATGACGGTGCGGGTCCTTATCTCTATCAGTTATTAAGTGAAAATCCATTGCCAAATTGGACCGCACTTGACGGTGGCTCGGCCCCCGAAAATGTTGCACATATTGTGCGAGATATGAAACCCGATCTGCTTTTGATTTTTGATGCGGCTGATATGGAATTAGCACCGGGTAAAATCCGAATCATTGAGAAAGAAAGCATTGCGGAAATGTTTTTCATGAGTACGCATAATATGCCGCTCAATTACCTCATTGAACAACTGGAACAGGATATTAAACAAATTGTTTTTGTTGGGCTCCAACCCGATCTGGTTTCCTTTGGTTTTCCAATGACAGAAAGCGTAAAAGAGTCTGTGCAATTTATGTATGATTTTTTAAAAGAGGGAAGATCGCTTGAAGAGATTCCTGTTTTGTAAAAAAGTGAGGGTGATTTTCTAAACATATTTTAAAAATATTACGAAAACCTGTTTTATATCAATAAATCCATGTTTTTTGTAAGACTATAAGCTGATTTTGGGTGTAATATATACCCAGAATTAATTATTCTAATTCTATCTCTAACCTCGTGTTGTACTAAAATAAGGACGTTACTATGGCTATTAAAAAAGTAATTACCGTATGTCCGTATTGTGCCTCAGGTTGTAAAATCCATCTTTTGGTGGAAAACAACAAAATTGTGGGAGCTGAAGGTGCAAACGGCAAGACAAACGAAGGGGAGTTATGCCTAAAAGGATATTATGGCTGGGATTTTGTGCATGACACAAAAATCCTGACTCCTCGCCTAACTCAACCGATGATCCGCTACAAACGTGGCGAACCATTCACACCAGTGAGCTGGGAAGAAGCGATTTCTTACACAGCAAGACGTCTCAGTGAAATCAAAGAAAAGTACGGTAACGAATCTATTATGGTAACGGGCTCTTCCCGTGGACCAGGTAATGAAGTGAACTTCGTTATGCAAAAATTCGCCCGTGCGGTATTAGGAAATAACAACATTGACTGTTGTGCGCGCGTGTGACACGGCCCTTCTGTAACAGGTCTGCTCAAATCGGTCGGTAACGGCGCAATGTCCAACTCAATTGTTGAGATTGAAGATACCAAATGCGTATTCATTTTTGGCTATAATGCCTCCACTTCACACCCTATTGTGGCGCGTCGGATTAACCACGCCAAAGCAAAAGGGGCGAAAGTTATTGTTTGTGACCCTCGTAAAATCGAAACAGCCCGTATTGCGGATATTTATGCGCCGCTTGCTAACGGGTCTAACGTAGCATTCTTGAATGCGATGATGAATGTGATTTTAGAAGAAGGGTTACAAGATCAAAAATTTATTGATGAACACACCGAAAACTTCGATGCGTTCTATGAAACCGTGAAAGCTTATACACCGGAATCCACTCAACACATCACAGGTATTGAACCTGAAATGTTGCGTGAAATTGCCCGCACTTATGCGAAAGCGGAAACTGCTACTATCTTATGGGGTATGGGCGTTTGCCAATTCCGTCAAGGTGTAGAAACCGTACGTGCATTAGCAAGCTTGGCAATGCTTACCGGTAACTTAGGTAAACCAAATGTTGGGGTGAACCCAGTACGTGGTCAAAACAACGTACAGGGCGCGTGCGATATGGGTGCGTTATTCAACACATTACCAGGCTATCAAAGTTTTGCTGACCCGGAAATTAATGCAAAATTTGCGAAAGCTTGGGGCGTGCCATCTATTCCAACAAAACCAGGTGTGCCGTTGAGTGAAGTCCCTGAAGCGATCATGGAAGATAAAATTAAAGCATTCTATATCATGGGTGAAGATACA
>CAKAQT010000172.1:0-3331 GCA_916720325.1 Parahaemophilus parainfluenzae | reverse complement strand
TAGACGATTTGATGCTGTCATCAATCGGTTTAAAACCAAATTTTTGATACACCATACCATAACGAGAACCATCACCAAAGGCACTGATTTTACTTTCATTGACAAGTACCAATAAGGCTGTTTTGCCTTTTGCATCTTTGGCGACTTGGTCAATCTTACTTTCTAATGCTGAAAGTTTTTCTTTCGCAACATTTTCTTTACCAAAGATCTGACCAAGTGCGGTCACATTTTGTTGAAAACTCGGGTAGTAATTGTTGTAGTCATTTTCAACATTAAATACTGGCGCAATTTCTTTAAATTTGTCGATCATTTTTTCTTGACGTTTAGACGCGATGATCAAATCCGGATTGAGTTCGTTAATTTGCTCCAATGATTGTTCTTTCAAATCACCGACATTCTTATATTTTTTGTCTGCAAATTCTGAAAGATAGTTTGGAATTTTTCCACTTTGTGGGAAGCCCACGATTTTATCTTGCACACCTAATGCATGAAGTGTGTCTGCGGCACCAAAATCAAGCACAATAACTCGCTGTGGATTTTGTGGAACAACCTGTTTTCCAGCAGCATTTTCAACGGTAATATCTGCAGCTTGTGCAATACCGGCAAATGCAAAGAGTGAAAGTGCTAAAGTTGATAATGTTTTTTTCATGAAGATTTCCTTATTTATCTAAAATAAACGGCAATTTTATGGTCGTCGATATCCTGAATAGGTATCGACATATCATAAATATCTTGTAGCACGGGCGATTGCATAATGTGGTTAACTTCCCCTTGGTGCACTAATTTTCCATTTTTCATGGCAACAATATAGTCTGAGTAACAAGAGGCAAAATTAATATCGTGAATCACAATCACCACGGTTTTGTTGAGTTCTGTCGCTAATTTACGCAAAACTTGCATGATCTGTACTGAATGTTTCATATCCAGATTATTTAATGGTTCATCCAACAAAATATAATCCGTATCTTGTGCAAGTGTCATCGCAATATAAGCGCGTTGTCGCTGCCCACCACTTAAGTTATCGATATATTGATGACGAATATCATCTAAATTCATATAGGCAATGGCATTATCAATAAAAGTGCGGTCAGTTTGGGTTAAGTTTCCTTTGCTATAAGGAAAACGCCCAAAAGCGACTAAATCTTCAATGGTTAGACGCAAATTAATGTTGTTAGTTTGCTTTAAAATCGCAAGTTGTTTCGCAATATCGCTACTTTTCTTACGATTGAGCAATTCACCGTTGAGATAGATCTCGCCACTATCAGCATTCAACAAACGGCTCATAATAGACAGCACCGTACTCTTCCCCGCACCATTCGGCCCGATAAAAGACGTAATTTTCCCCGTAGGAATGGTAACGGACACATTATCCACCACCTTTTTGCTTCCGTAACTTTTAGTAATATTGCGAATTTCTATTGCCATTTTTTGTTTGCTCTTAATAACAAATAAATAAAGTACACGCCACCGACAAAATTAACGATGATGCTTAATGTCGTGCGGAACGTAAAAATATGGGTCACTAATAATTGCCCTAAAACCAAGGTTATGATGGAAATTAACATCGCGGCAGGAATGAGGACTTTGTGGCGATAATCACGAACAAATTCAAAGGTCACGTTCATCACTAATAACCCGAGGAACGTAAGTGGGCCAACAAGTGCGGTCGACACTGACGTTAAAATTGCCACGAGAATTAAGAGGACTTTTAAAGTCTTTTGATAATCGATTCCTAAATTAATAGCATTTTCTCTTCCTAACGCCAACACATCAAAGCAATGCCAATATCTCAAACTGAAAACAATTGTCACCACTAAAATGACTAATGCCACCCACAAGATTTGAGTATTGATTCGGTTGAAACTTGCAAAGCCAATATCTTGTGCGATCTGAAATTCATTTGGATCAATCAACACTTCCATAAACGTCGTCAAGCTACCAAAGAAGGTGCCAAAGATAATCCCAACAAGCAATAAGAAGAAAATATTTTGGTTCTCTTTCTTAAACAGAAAGTGATAAAGCACTAATGAAAACGCCATCATTAATCCCGTACACAAGATAAACAATGCAATTGAATTCATGGAAAGCAATGTGCTTGAACCAAAAAGGAAGATAATCGTCGTTTGAATCAGTAAATACAGCGAATCTAACCCTAAAATACTCGGGGTGAGAATCCGGTTATTCACGACCGTTTGGAAAATCATCGTAGCGAGTGCAATTGCCGCGCCTGTAATCACAATCGCAATTAAGGATAAGGCACGATTTTCCAAGGCATATTGCCAACGGTTTGGTAAGTTGTAGCCTAAATAGAGTGCAAGAGAAACAATGGCTAACAACGACAATACAATCAGTTGAGAAGAAGATTTCTTAGCCATTTCTATACCGCTTTAATAATAAAAATAAGAAGACACCACTACCGAATACACCAACCACGGCATTAATGGAAATCTCATAAGGATAAATCACACTTCGACCTAAAATATCGCAGAATAAGACAAAGACGGCACCTAGTAAGGCGGTATGAGATAACACTTTCTTCAAGTTATCCCCTAAATAAAGTGTGACGATATTCGGAATAATTAACCCTAAGAAAGGGATCACGCCAACAGACACGATAATAATCGAAGACACCACCGCCACAATGAGCAGACCGAGATAAAGTACCTGGTTGTAATTTAGACCTAGATTAACCGCAAAATCTTTCCCCATCCCGACAATAGAAAAACGATGCGCAAATAAATAAGCCACGATGAGTGTAGGAATACTGAAATACAACAATTCATAACGGCCTGACATCACAAGAGAAAAGTCCCCTTGTAGCCACCCGGATAAGTTTTGCAATAGATCTTCTTTGTAAGCGATAAAGGCAGTAATTGAACTGATGATATTACCAAACATAATCCCCACTAAGGGCACAAAAATCGTGTCCTTGAATTTCAAACGGGACAGAATCGTCATAAATAATAATGTGCCAAGGAAAGACACGATGACCGCAATGGCGGTTTTTAACAACATTGAAGCTGTTGGGAAAAATAGCATCGCCATTAAAATCCCTAATCTTGCACTATCCATGGTGCCCGCTGTGGTAGGGGAAACAAATCGGTTTCGGCTGAGTTGCTGCATCACCAAGCCACAAATACTTAAAGAGGCACCCGCAATCAAAATACTGATTAAACGCGGCACACGACTGATGAAAAAAATCTGCCACTGATTACCTTCAAAATTCAGTAATCCTTGCAGATTAATAGTACTTACCCCGAGAAAAAGTGAAACAAAGGAAAGCACGATCAAAAGAAAAATCAGATAACGTCGCTTAATCATAAAAATGAGA
>CAKAQT010000171.1:0-3336 GCA_916720325.1 Parahaemophilus parainfluenzae | reverse complement strand
TTTTTGGCTTATTGGCTGATCGTTTTACCCAAAAATCTTTACTGGATGAACTCAAGCTCTCTACCTCGCCATGGTGTTTATTAAAAGATAAAACGCAATGGACTGAAGTATTTAAAAACGTGGGCGAAAAAGTCGTGGTAAAACGTCGTACCGGTGGTTATGACGGCCGTGGTCAATGGATTATCACTGAAAATAATCAAAGCGACATTACGGACGATTTATTCGGTGAAGTTATCGCAGAAAAGTTCATTCCTTTTGATTACGAAGTGTCTATTGTAGGCGCAAGATTTAAAAATGGTGAAAAACGCTTCTACCCAGTGACACATAACCTACAGCAAAATGGCATTTTACGTTACAGCGTGACAGATATTTCATTCCCTCAACAACAAAGCCAACAAACTCAAGCAGAATCTATGCTTGGAAAAATCATGGATAAGCTTGAATATATCGGCGTAATGGCAATGGAATGCTTTGTGGTGGGTGATAAATTATTAATTAATGAACTTGCCCCTCGTGTGCATAACAGTGGACATTGGACGCAACTCGGCTGTGCCATTAGCCAATTTGAATTGCATCTACGAGCCTTGTTGGATTTACCTACACCGTCATTACAGCCCATTGCACCAAGTGTCATGGTCAATTTGATTGGTATAGAACATAATCCACAATGGTTGAACACGCCGTTCTCTCAGTTACATTGGTATGGTAAAGAAGTTCGTCCAGGTAGAAAATTAGGTCATATCAATATTACGCATCCAGACAAAACGATCATTATTCAACAGCTTGAAAAACTTCATCACGAACTCCCCGAAGACTATCAATCCGGTTTAAATTGGGCGATTGAGAAATTAAAATAATCGAAAAAACAACCGCACTTTTTGATGAATATCTAAAAACATCAAAGTGCGGTTGATTTTTATTAGGTTCTTCTTGATAAAATCCATTGACTGAAGTATAAAATTACTCATCTCACAACACATACATAAGGAAAAGCTATGTTTGAACATATCAAAGCGGCTCCGGCCGATCCTATCTTAGGCTTAGGCGAAGCATTCAAATCTGAAACCCGTGAAAATAAAATCAACTTAGGTATTGGCGTTTATAAAGATGCACAAGGTACAACGCCAATTATGCGTGCGGTAAAAGAAGCCGAAAAACGCTTATTTGATAACGAAAAAACGAAAAACTATCTAACTATCGACGGTATTGCCGATTATAACGAGCGCACAAAAGAACTCCTTTTCGGTAAAGATTCAGAAGTCATTAAAGCAAATCGTGCAAGAACGGTACAAAGCTTAGGCGGCACAGGGGCATTACGTATTGCTGCGGAATTTATTAAACGTCAAACCAAAGCACAAAATGTGTGGATTAGTACGCCAACATGGCCAAACCACAATGCCATTTTCAATGCGGTGGGCATGACGATTCGTGAATATCGTTATTATGATGCTGAACGCAAAGCCCTTGACTGGGAACATTTACTTGAAGATTTAAGCCAAGCAAATGAAGGCGATGTGGTGCTGTTACACGGTTGCTGCCACAACCCAACCGGTATTGACCCAACCCCTGAACAATGGCAAGAATTAGCCGCACTTTCAGCAAAAAATGGCTGGTTACCACTCTTTGACTTTGCTTATCAAGGTTTAGCCAATGGCTTAGACCAAGATGCTTACGGTTTACGTGCTTTTGCGGCAAATCATAAAGAATTATTAGTGGCGAGTTCATTCTCTAAAAACTTTGGTTTATACAATGAGCGTGTTGGTGCCTTTACCCTTGTAGCTGAAAATGCAGAAATTGCTTCAACTGCTTTAACACAGGTGAAATCAATTATTCGTACCCTCTACTCTAATCCAGCATCTCACGGTGGGGCAACCGTAGCAACAGTGTTAAATGATCCACAACTTCGTCAAGAATGGGAAAATGAATTAACTAAAATGCGTGAACGCATCAAAAAAATGCGTCATTTATTCGTTCAGTTATTAAAAGAATATGGTGCAGAACAAGATTTCAGCTTTATCATGGAACAAAACGGTATGTTCTCTTTCAGCGGCTTGTCACCTGAACAAGTTGATCGCTTAAAAGATGAATTTGCGATTTACGCTGTTCGTTCTGGTCGTATCAATGTGGCCGGTATCACTGAAGACAATATTCGTTATTTATGTGAAAGCATCGTTAAAGTGCTTTAATCAATAAAAATAAGAAGTGCGGTTAAATTTGACCGCACTTTTTTTTTATTTCTACATATCAAAAGAAAAGGCAGATTTTACTCTGCCTTTTTATCAAATAATTACCATTGGTAACCGATGCTTCCGCCCCAGTTTACATCACTGCGGGTATTGATACTTGCACCAACTTTAATCGAAATTTTATTGTTATCAGAATTTCGACCATAACCAACCGCTAATGCATTTTCGTTGCGATAACCACCAACACCAACAGAAACTAAGCTTTTACCCGCTTCATTTGGACGTTGTAAGAAAGAAATCGCTGTCGCACCTGCAATACCTGCACGTAATTTACGATCAACGTGATCAATTTTGTTGTCTAAACGATTAATGTTGTTATTAATGTTTTTCACTGCATTATCAACATAACGTTTATTTACTGCATCAGTTGGGTCTTTAGGATCGGCCACATTCACAATACGATTGTTGTGAACATCCAAGCCACCGTGTGCATGGACAGTACCGCCAATGTTGATATCACCCGTTGTTGTGACATTGGTAAATGTTGGCGTATCAGATACCGCAACACTTAACACTTTGCCTTTTTTGTGGGTTAATTTAATATTTTTACCCGCATCAAGTGTTAACTTATCCATTTTTGTTGCAGTAGATTGAACTGTTTCTTCTGTCACTTCATTTACAACAGTACCTTCAGATGCACTTGCAGTCACGTTAAATCCACGACCCGCTGCATTTCTGATTTCATCTTTGGTTTTTGGTGAAAGATCCACTTTGTAATTGGTTACTGTGGTTACAATCACGCCGTCTTTTTTGATTGGTTCGCCCACTGTTGCTGTTACAGTAATTGCATCAGAACCTGTAACTGATGCTGAAGTGTCTTTTGCGTTCACTTTAATTTCTGCTGCATTCTCACCATCTTTTACAACGACTTCGGTATTTACACCATTTACAAAATTCACTTTGCCATGGGTATTAATACGTGATGTTTCAGTACCATTGTTTTGAATGTTAAAGCCTGCATTGTAATAGGCTTGATATAACTGACTACCATTTACTGCATCATTTGAATCAGCAGTAATTCGACCGGCACCTACATTTTGGATCTGGCGAACAAGTTTTCCATCACCGACAGATACTGCACCTTTTTGAG
>CAKAQT010000170.1:0-3338 GCA_916720325.1 Parahaemophilus parainfluenzae | reverse complement strand
GCTTGAAGCCAAGGTGATTGCGCTAATTCTATTTGCATTTTTTGATAGACTGGCAAGAGATACCATACATCCCCTGCGGCATATTGTAGCTGTACGGGTGAAAGTGGACGTTTTAGCCAATTTGTACGCGTTGCCCCTTTATCCATTTCAACGCCCAAATAATGCAATACAAGTTTAGCCAGGCCTGCTGAATTAGCAAAACCGAGAAAACGCGCCATAATTTGTGTATCCATCATAGGTTGTGGAAGTGCATCAAACTCTTGCAAGAAAACCAATAAATCTTCATTACAAGCATGCAAAATTTTTGTCACCTGCTGATCGCGTAATAATTCCACAAAAGGTGAAAAATCAGTAATGGATAAAGGATCGATCAATGAAACACGTTCACCATCATAAAGTTGAATTAATCCTAATTTAGGATAATAGGTCGATACCCGCATAAATTCAGTATCTAAAGCGACCGCACTTTGCTGACGAGCTAACTGACAAACCTGAGCCAGTTCTTCATTATTTTGAATTAACGTAAAGTGCGGTTGATTTTGGCATTCTTTTATCATTGTAATAGGATGTATTTTCAAATAGAGGTACAGACTAAACAGGGATATGAACACATATCCCTGATTTAATTAATGTTGCGCGCGTTTTGCTATTTCTTCATCACGCAGTATGCGTCTTAAAATTTTGCCTACATTACTTTTCGGCAATTCATCGCGAAACTCAATATCTTTCGGGACTTTATAACCTGTGAGATGTTGTCTGCAATGCTGGCGTAATTCATCACGCGTGAGGCTATCATCTTTCTTCACAACGAAGATTTTGATGGTTTCTCCCGACACCTCATGTGGCACACCGATAGCGACCACTTCAGCGACTTTATAATTTAGCATCACCACATCTTCAATTTCATTCGGATAAACGTTAAAGCCCGATACTAAGATCATGTCTTTTTTGCGGTCAACAATACGGAGACTATAGCTCTCGTCCATAATGACGATATCACCCGTTGCCATCCAGCCATCTTTAAGCACTTCAGCTGTCGCTTCAGGACGTTGCCAATACCCACGCATGACTTGTTCACCTTTAACCCAAAGCTCTCCGGCTTCACCAAGTTGTGCTTCTGAGCCATCATCTTTGATAATTTTAATATCAGTATTTGGCACTGGTACACCGATTGTACCATTGTGTTTCACCACATTAATCGGACAAGCGGCAATTAGCGGTGAACATTCTGTCATGCCGTAACCTTCAATGATGTTACAGCCGGTTAAATCATGCCAACGCGTTGCGACCGATTGTTGGATTGCCATACCGCCGCCAACAGAAAGTTTTAATCGTGAAAAATCCACTTCTTTGAAATTTTCATTATTAAGTAGCGCATTAAACAAGGTATTTACCCCTGTAATCGCTTCAAAACGGTATTTTTTGAGCTCTTTAACAAAGCCATCAATATCACGTGGATTCGTAATTAAAAGCGCAGTCACGCCAAGCTCTAAGAAAAGTAAACAGTTTACCGTTAAGGCAAAAACATGATAAAGCGGTAAAGCCAGTACGGCAACACGTTGCTTAGCATGATCGCCAATAAATGGCTCTGCAATCCACTTAGCTTGGAAAATATTGGTAATAATATTGCCATGTGTCAGCATAGCACCCTTAGCAACACCTGTCGTTCCGCCTGTATATTGTAAAAAGGCTAGATCTTCACGATCAACTTGAGGACGAACATATTGGCGAAATTTACCAATACTCAATACTTCACGGAAAGTGACGGCATTCGGTAATTTATATTTTGGCACTAACTTTTTAACGTATTTCACCACAAAATTGACCAAATTACGCTTACCAAAAGAAAGCTGATCGCCCATTCTTGTTAAAATAACGTGCTTCACTTTAGTATTAAATACAATTTTTTCTAAGGTTGAAGCAAAGTTTGAAACCACAACAATAGCTGTTGCGCCGCTATCTTGTAACTGATGTTCTAATTCACGTGGGGTATAAAGTGGATTTACGTTTACCACAACTAAACCCGCACGTAAAATACCGAAAAGCGCAATAGGATATTGCAACAAATTCGGCATCATTAATGCAACACGCTCACCACGTTCTAACTTCAATTCATTTTGTAAATAAGCGGCAAATGCACGGCTACGCTCTTCTAATTTACGAAATGTTAAAACCTGCCCCATGTTGATATAGGCGGGACGGTCTGGGTGCTCACGAATTGCTTTATCTAAAATATCGAGAATAGAATCATACTTGGATGTATCCAGCGTGGTAGGTGAACCTTCTGGATAATTTTGAAACCAAACTTTTTCCATTTTTTATCCTTATTCTTTGGAAAATTTTCTTAATTTTATCATTTAGTTAATAGAGATAATAGCGAATTTCAGGCTCGCCATACCAATAATACGGTCGTCTACCGAAAAAGCCCCAATCATCCCACATATCATCTGGATAATAATAACTTTGTGAAAGCTTCCAGACACGATAATGATTGGTTTTAATAACCGGATAAATATAGTTGGCTTGATCAACCTTGCCTTGTTCTGTTTTCAGCAAAGTACCGCCAATTGTAATAAATTGATCTTTTAAGCTTTCTGGTTCTACAAAGCCATCAAGATAAGTGATAAAACGTCCATTAGGCTGTTCATCAATCATAGGTTTTGCTGAGGTTGAATAGACTGGATAGCTTAATACTTCAATTTTAGTTTTATTCGGCAAGGCTTGTGCGGTTAATACTTTTCCACCCAAACGAATTGATTTGCACTGACAGCTATAATCACTCGGTTGAATTGAAGATAATGATTTTAAAGTAAACTGCTCTTTTTCCAGCCCTTTCGGTGCATTGACACATCCCACTAATGTGGCCGAAAGTGCGGTCAAAACCAAGATCGTTTTTTTATTCATCTTCAACTCCTTTTTGAAAATTATTCACGCCCAGGTAATTTTTTCCAAGTTACTTCATTACGCAAATAAACAGGTTCAATTTCTAAGGCGGATATGACTTTATTCTGCGCATAATCTGTTAAAGCAAGCTCAAGCATATATTGCGCAGAAGGTAAAATAATATCACTCCCTTCTAAGCCGCATTCTTTAAATTGGGAGTACGCTGCCCAACCAGTGCCTACTCGATAGGCGGTTAAATCTGAAAGCTGTTCAAGCACTTTTTCTGGTTGGCAAACTTGTTCTTCAATAACAGGATTCCATTGGAAAAACTCACCCAATTCTGACCGCACTTTTTCTCGTTTTACTTGAGAAAAATAAACTTCATTCATTCTCGCATCAATGGCCGCTGCCACATTTTCAGCTTGATGTAATTCAAATGCAGCCTGAGCCATTGC
>CAKAQT010000169.1:0-3350 GCA_916720325.1 Parahaemophilus parainfluenzae | reverse complement strand
ATCAGCTTACGGTATTTGTGGGTAAAAGTGGTTGTGGTAAATCCACTTTGGTTTCATTGCTAATGGGGTTTAATAAAGCGCAACAAGGCAAAATTCTATTCAATGGCCAAGAAAATCAAGAGATTGATCGCCATTCCTTTTATGAAAAAGTCTCTCTGGTGAGCTATAGCAGCTATGTGTTTAAAGGTACGCTGCGTGAAAACATGAAGATGGCGAAAATTGATGCTACAGATGAACAAATTTATGCGTGTTTAGAACAAGTCAACTTGGCGCAATTTGTGCGAGATAACGGTGGATTAGATATGCAGTTATTAAGCCGCGGCGCGAATTTATCTGGCGGTCAAATTCAACGTTTAGCGTTAGCGCGTGCTTTATTACACAATGCAGAACTTTATATTTTTGATGAAGCAACCAGTAACATTGATGTAGAAAGCGAAGAGATTATTTTGCAGTTTATTCAGCAATTTAAACAACAAAAAACCATTGTGATGATTTCCCACCGATTGGCCAATGCCGTAAATGCCGACTGTATTAATGTGCTTGAACAAGGCAAATTGATTGAGCAAGGCACGCATAAAGAGCTCATGGCAAAACAAGGCGCGTATGCTGAAATGTTCCAACAACAAAAAGATTTAGAACAAATTAGAGAGGTGGCAAATGCGTAAAAATGGTTTTGTTGTGATGGGGCATTTGTTGAAATTAGTGACCCCACTGGCGCATATCATGGCGTTTACTATCACCATGGGAACGCTCGGTTTTCTTGCCGCTATCTTTATTATGGTGCTTGGGGCGATGGGGTTAGTGAATCTTCTCAACTTTGACACCCATTTAAGTTTTTCTGGAATTTTGACCACACTTATCGTGTTGGCGGTGGCTCGTGGTGCATTGCGTTATTTAGAGCAAATGTCAGGGCACTATATTGCTTTTAAATTATTGGCATTATTGCGTGATAAAGTGTTTTCTTCCTTACGCCGCTTAGCTTTTGTGAAGTTGCAAGACAAACAAGCGGGGCAATTAGTGTCCTTGGTGACTAATGATATCGAATTGCTCGAAGTGTTCTATGCGCATACCATCGCACCAATTATGATTGCGTTCTTTACTTCTGCGATTTTATTGTTGGTCTTTGGGCATCTTTCAGGTTGGTTTGTGGTTGTAGCATTAGCCGCTTATTTAACGGTGGGGGTGATTTTACCCATTATCACCACCAAATTGGCGCGTGAAGATGGCAGACGCTATCGTGAGCTAGTGGGGGAAATGAATGACTTCTTCCTCGACAGTGTGCGTGGTATGAAAGAGATTCAACTTTTCGGCTACGCAAAACAACGTTTAGATGAAATTCAACAACGCAGCCAAAAAATTGATATGGCTTTTGAACGTATTAAAGACCAAGAAGCGAAAGTGCGCGTTTACACTGAAGTGGCAGTATCGGCGTTTAATATCATTATGTTATTCACCGGCTTAATTTTGTTTAGTCTAGATAAGATTGATTTTTCTGCCTTTTTAATCGGCGTGATTTTATTGATGTCGAGCTATGGCCCGGTTATTGCGTTAAGTAACCTTTCAAGCAACTTGTTACAAACCTTAGCTTCAGGTGAGCGTGTATTGAGCTTGCTAGCAGAAGAGCCCGAATTAAAAGACGTAGAAAGAGCGGTCGATTTGAAAGAGGTTTCTCGTATTGATGTTGAGAACGTAAACTTTGCCTACGGTGAAGAACAAATTTTATCGGATGTTAGCTTATCTGTGAAAAAAGGAGAAATCTTAGGCATTCATGGCAGAAGTGGTAGCGGTAAAAGTACCCTGTTAAAACTGCTGATGCGTTTTTACGATCCTAAATCGGGTAGCATTAAAATTAATGGCGAAACCTTACCGAATATCAACACCCGTAGTTTGCGTGACAATATGGCGTACATTACCCAGCAAACCTATATTTTCAACGAAACCATTGAGGAAAATATCCGTCTTGCGCGCCGTGATGCAACACTAGACGAAATTATGGAAGCTGCGAAGAAAGCGTCAATTCATGATTTCATTTTGAGTTTGCCAGAAGGGTATCAAACGAAAATGACCGAATTGGGCGGTAACCTTTCTGATGGTGAAAAACAACGTATCGGTATTGCTCGTGCATTCCTACACAACGCACCGATTATTTTACTCGATGAACCGACCAGTAATTTGGATAGCTTAAACGAAGCGATGATTTTGAAATCATTGTTGAACGTGAAAGCAGAAAAATTGATTATTCTCGTGAGTCATCGCCAATCCACTATGGCTATTTGCGATCAGGTGATTGGCATTGAGAATGGAAGAATGTCGTAAGGCAGTGAGAAAAAGAGCGGTCAAATTGACCGCTCTTTTTTATTTTCTTAATTTCACTAACTCAACTTCGTGATTTTCACCTTTTCTAAGAATGAGATTGGCGCGCTCACGAGTCGGCAGAATGTTTTGTTTTAAATTCAATCCATTAATGTTATCCCAAATGTTGCTGGCCGTTTCAATGGCTTCCTGCTCAGAGAGATTGGCATAATGTTTAAAATAGGAATCCGGATTAGTGAAAGCACTTTGACGGAATTTTAAGAATCGCTTGATGTACCATTCTTTGAGCAAGTTCTCGTCTGCATCAACGTAAATGGAGAAGTCCACAAAATCAGACACGAAGGTTTGATTTGCTTTATTCGAACCTGTTTGGAGAACATTTAACCCTTCTAAAATTAAAATATCCGGTTGATCGACAATATCAAATTTATCAGGAACGATATCGTAAGTTAGATGAGAATAAATAGGCGACTTTACCGATGGCTTGCCTGATTTGATATCAGCTAAAAAACGAATTAATTTGGCTGTATCATAAGAAATAGGGAAGCCTTTTTTCTGTAGCAGATCGTCTTTTTTCAGTTTTTCTAATGGATAAAGAAAACCATCGGTAGTAATCAGATCAACTTTTCGCTCAGTAGGCCAGTGGGTTAGCAAAGATTGCAAAATACGTGCCGATGTACTTTTCCCAACAGCAACACTACCCGCGATACTAATGATATAAGGGACTTTAGGGCTTTGTCCGCCAAGAAAACGGTTTAAAACCGTTTGGCGACGAAGATTTTCATCAATATAGTAGTTGATGAGACGTGCAAGTGGCAGGTAAATGGTGCTCACTTCATCAAGAGAAAGCTCCTCATTAAAACCTAAAAGCGGTTTGAGATCTTGCTCCGTTAATTTTAGTGGAACAGATTTTCTTAATTCGGCCCATTGCTGACGGCTAAAGTTCAGAAAGGGTGTGAGTTGTTCAGTAATTTCCACGGTACTTTATATCTAGAGTGAAAAAATTGGACAAAATATACCCTATAAATGAGTTGTGA
>CAKAQT010000168.1:0-3364 GCA_916720325.1 Parahaemophilus parainfluenzae | reverse complement strand
GAGAAAATTGACCGTCTACACTACCAATAATAAGAGCATTATAAATGACAAATATCCACAACCATAAAATTCTGATCCTCGACTTCGGTTCACAATATACTCAACTGATTGCACGTCGTGTGCGTGAAATCGGTGTGTACTGCGAACTTTGGGCATGGGATGTGACTGAAGAACAAATCCGTGAATTTAATCCAGACGGTATCATTCTTTCTGGTGGTCCAGAAAGTACCACTGAAGAAAACAGCCCGCGTGCACCTGAATATGTATTTAACGCAGGCGTGCCTGTATTGGGTATTTGTTACGGTATGCAAACAATGGCGATGCAACTTGGCGGTTTAACTGAAACCTCTGATCATCGTGAATTCGGCTATGCATCGGTTTTAATGGATAATCCGACCGCACTTTTCGCTCATTTAAATGATGGCGACAGCAAATTAGATGTATGGATGAGCCATGGCGATAAAGTAACGCGTTTACCAGAAAACTTCCACGTTACTGGTACTACCCCAACCTGTCCAATTGCCGCGATGTCTGACGAAAATCGTCGTTTCTACGGCGTACAATTCCACCCTGAAGTAACTCATACTAAAAAAGGTTTGGAATTATTAATGAATTTCGTGGTGAATATTTGTGGTTGCGAAACCAAGTGGACAGCAGAAAACATTATCGAAGATGCCGTTGCTCGGATTAAAGCACAAGTGGGCGATGATGAAGTAATTTTAGGTTTATCTGGTGGTGTTGATTCTTCTGTGGTTGCATTACTTTTACACCGTGCTATCGGCAAAAACTTACATTGCGTCTTCGTGGATAACGGCTTACTTCGCTTGCACGAAGGCGATCAAGTAATGGAAATGTTTGGCGATAAATTCGGCTTGAACATTACCCGAGTTGATGCGGAAAGCCGTTTCTTAGGTGAACTTGCAGGTGTATCGGATCCTGAAGCAAAACGCAAAATTATCGGTAAAGTATTCGTTGATGTATTCGATGATGAATCGAAAAAACTCACTAATGTGAAATGGTTGGCACAAGGTACGATCTACCCTGACGTGATCGAATCGGCAGCAAGCAAAACCGGTAAAGCACATGTGATTAAATCACACCACAACGTAGGTGGCTTACCAGACTATATGAAACTTGGCTTAGTTGAACCTTTACGTGAATTATTCAAAGACGAGGTACGTAAAATCGGTTTAGCATTAGGCTTACCAGCTGAAATGATCAACCGCCACCCATTCCCTGGCCCAGGTCTAGGCGTGCGTGTATTAGGCGAAGTGAAAAAAGAATACTGCGATTTATTACGCCGTGCGGATGCAATCTTTATCGAAGAATTACGTAACAGCGGTTGGTATGAAAAAACCAGCCAAGCCTTCAGCGTATTCTTGCCTGTGAAATCTGTTGGTGTGATGGGCGATGGCCGTAAATACGATTGGGTTATCTCACTACGTGCGGTAGAAACCATCGACTTTATGACCGCACATTGGGCTCATTTACCTTATGATTTATTAGGCAAAGTGTCTAACCGCATCATTAACGAAGTGAATGGCATTTCCCGCGTCGTGTACGACATTAGCGGAAAACCACCAGCAACGATCGAATGGGAGTAACCTCAATCAATTTAAAGGGCAAATTATTTTGCCCTTTTCTTCTTTTATAACAACAACTTCTCTCATCAAAATTCACTATGGATATCGCATTTTTACTCGGCACTAAAATTATTGAACTGACACTCATTGTACTTATTGGTTATGGGTTGGTTAAATCAAAATTATTAAAATCTGAAGATAGCAAGACGCTTTCCGTTATTGGGCTTTATGTCATCAGCCCAGCGGTGATGATTGAAGCCTTTCAAATTGATTACACGCCTGAAATCTTGCAAGGTTTACAGCTTTCACTGCTTATGGCGGTGTTTCTTCAGGTTATTCTGATTATTATTGGCAGTCTGTTAAAGCGCCTATTAAACCTTGATCCTATTGAACATGCCACTTCCATTTATTCCAATTCTGGTAACTTAATTATTCCGATTGTGATGTCGCTATTTGGCAAAGAATGGGTCATTTACGCTAGCTGTTTCATTGTGGTTCAAACCTTTCTATTTTGGACGCATTGCCGTTTGATTATTGTAGGAAAAGGAAATTTATCCTTGAAGATGATTGCCAAAAACATCAATATTTGGTCAATTCTCATCGGAGCATTTTTATTTGCTTTTCAAATTAAATTACCAAGTATTATCAATGGTACACTCTCTTCGATTGGCTTATTTATTGGTCCGAATGCTATGCTAGTTGCGGGTATGCTGATTGCGGCAATTCCTTTACGGAGCATCTTATCATCCAAACGCATCTATTTAGTCACACTTTTGCGCTTGTTACTTATTCCGATTGCATTATTGGTATTAATAAAGTTGATTGGGTTTGTACATTGGGCTGAAAAAGGGGAAATTATTGTGTTGATTAGCTTTTTAGCAACCACGAGCCCATCTGCTTCAACTGTGACACAAATGGCGGTGATTTATAACAACAATCCACAGAAAGCCAGCGCCATTTATGGTGTAACGACGCTGCTTTGTATGTTTACTATGCCACTGGTGATTGCCTTATATCAAATATGGGGGTAAATCGTGGAAAAGTGCGGTCAATTATTTAAGCACTTTTGATGCCGGCTGCTCTTTTTTCAAACGATAAAGTTGATATAAGTTAACGAAAACTAAGAATGCGTTTAGAAGCGCAACTGGATAAGATTTGATGATCAAACTGTAAACGACAAAAAGTACCGCTCCAATTGCATTAACAACTCTCAAGTGAACAATCGATTTAAATAAAAAAGACGCAGCCACAAAGAATGTTGCCAAATAACCTAATAATTCGATGAAATTAAATTCCATAAATCTCTCCGTCAACAATGATTGAGGCGGCATCATAAAAGATTTTGGAATCGAGGAAAAGAGGCGAAATAAAGGCAACCGATTGCAATATCAAGAAATTTTTATTTCGCTCAACATTCGCTTAGATAAAGACTTTTTGCACTAAAAACATATAAAAAATTGTGCCTGCCGAGATAGAAAGAAACATGTTCTTTTTCCAGAAATGTAACCCCAATACCAAAGCACCCGCAATGAAATCGGGTAAGCCGTGATAACCACTCAATACATCCACATTTTTATAGCAATACACCACTAACATCCCAAACATCGCGGCAGGTAGTACTTTACCTAGATAACGAACATATTCCGGAATCGGGCGATTGGCGGGAAAGATCCAGAATGGCAATAATCGAGTAAATTGCACGCACACAATACAAATCACAATGGTGATAATTTGTTCCATCAATGTCATTTTAGTGCCTCCAATTTAGATGAAAGTTTCGG
>CAKAQT010000167.1:0-3366 GCA_916720325.1 Parahaemophilus parainfluenzae | reverse complement strand
ATTTTAGGTAAAACAGGTAGCGGAAAATCCACGTTATTACAGCTTTTAGTGCGTAATTATGATGCCTGCCAAGGAGAATTATTCCTTGCTGGCAAACCGATTGCCGATTACGCAGAAGACACATTACGCAGCCAATTCTGCTTTTTAACACAACGTGTTCATGTATTTAGCGATACACTTCGTCAAAATCTGCAATTCGCAAGTGCGGTCAATATTCCTGATGAAAAAATGATCGAGGTGTTAAATCAAGTTGGTTTAGGCAAATTGTTGGAACAAGAACAAGGCTTAGATATTTGGTTAGGTGATGGCGGCCGTCCACTATCCGGTGGAGAACAACGTCGTTTAGGCTTAGCACGTATTTTGCTTAATGATGCGCCAATTTTATTATTAGATGAGCCAACCGAAGGTTTAGATCGCGAAACTGAACGCCAAATTCTGCGTTTGATTCTTGCCCATGCTGAAAATAAAACCTTAATTATGGTGACTCACCGCTTAACGGCGATTGAGCAATTTGATGAACTTTGTGTGATTGATGAAGCGAAGCTAATTGAAAAAGGCACTTACGCAGAATTATTGCAATTAGAAAAAGGGTTCTTCAAACAATTAGTGGAGCGTGTGTAAAATAAGAAAGGATAAGTTGGGTGGAAATCTTCCCAGCTTATTCTCGGCACACAGAAATTCCGACTTTGGCTGCTTTCTTCCGAACCTGACCGAGTAAACCGGACACCGTTGCGAGAGACCGAGAAGATTTCCATTGATATCGCAATGCGATTAGGTGGGCTATTATGCAAGAATTGGCCCTGTATTGCAAAGGTTAATTTATCAATTCGGTGAATTTGACGAGAAAATCAACCGCACTTTTAAGGTAAAACCATGAACTATCTCCAATACTACCCTACCGATGTTGTAAATGGCGAAGGCACGCGTTGTACCCTTTTCGTTAGCGGTTGTACGCATGGTTGCCGTGGTTGCTACAACCAAAAGAGCTGGTCTTTTGATAATGGTGTATTATTTGATGAGGCGATGGAACAACAGATCATCAATGATTTAAAAGATACGCGCATTAAACGTCAAGGGCTCACGCTTTCTGGTGGAGATCCGATGCATCCTCGTAATGTTGAAGCCTTACTTCCTTTTGTACAGCGTGTCAAAAAAGAATGTCCTGATAAGGATATTTGGGTGTGGACGGGTTATAAACTGGATGAACTTGATGATTATCAACGTCAAATGTTGCCTTATATTGATGTGCTTATTGATGGAAAATTTATACAAGAACAGGCTGACCCAAGCTTAGTTTGGCGTGGTTCAGCCAATCAAGTGATTTATCGTTTTAAGGTTTAACCGAATAAGGTTAAGCTATTCTGCCAAGTCATTTCTTTAATTACTTCAGCATTTTCACTTCTTAAACGGCATAATGTCTCAAAGGTGTGAACAATCCGTTCTGGTCGATTAGGTTGTCCTTGAAAACCAAACACTGGCATATCTGGTGTATCCGTTTCTAATACCAACGCCTCTAATGGCAACTTCGCAATCGCTTGGCGCGTTTTATTCGCGCGTTCATAAGTAATGGTACCACCTACGCCAATTTTATAGCCTAAATCCACAAATCGTTTTGCTTGATCATAACTTCCTGAAAAACCATGTACCACACCACATTTAGACAAATTAGCCTGTTTTAAAAAACGGAATAATTGCTCATGGGATTTGCGACTATGTAAATTGACCGACAGATTGTATTTCTTCGCTAAATAAAGCTGACTTTCCAAAAAGTGCTGTTGCTTTTGCCATAATTCATCTGTCAATAAATCAGGAATCGTACATTCTAAGCCTATTTCTGCTACGGCTGTACAATTTTGATCACGTACAGATAACGCCGTATCCAAAATTTCTAAATCATTCTCTTGGTGTTCTTTGATATAAAGAGGATGCAACCCAAGTCCACAATAAAGATGCTCAGGGAAAAGTGCGGTCATATTTTGGATCGTTTTAAAATCCGACTCTTTTACCGCCACAATCAAGATTTTTTGCACATCAGCTTGCTTAGCGTTCTCCACAAGCTGAGCTAATGGCTCACCAGTGTCATGATGAAGATAATCAAGGTGGGTATGAGTATCGAAGAAAGGCATCGCGTTATTTCACTTAAGAAAAAAAGGTGTGTAGATTGCGCATCCGCACACCGAATTAATTATTCGACAGAAACTGATGTAATCACAACATCTTCTGTCGGAACGTCTTGGTGGAAGCCTTTATTACCGGTTTTTACTTTCTTGATTTTATCAACCACATCCATGCCTTCAACCACTTCACCGAATACGGCATAGCCCCATTCTTGTACCACTTCACGACCAAACATCTCTTTTGAACGGTAGTTTAAGAAGTCATTATCTGCCACGTTAATGAAGAATTGTGCCGTTGCAGAATGTGGATCAGAGGTACGCGCCATGGCGATTGTGCCACGTTTATTGCTTAAACGATTGTTGGCTTCATTTTGGATCGGTGCATTTGTTGCTTTTTCACGCATTCCGCTTTCCATACCACCGCCTTGGATCATAAATCCATCAATAACACGATGGAAAATTGTGTTATTATAGAAACCGTTTTTACAATAATTTAAAAAGTTTTCTGCAGTGATTGGCGCTTTATCAAAATCAAGTTTAATTTTAATATCGCCAAAATTTGTGTGTAATGTAACCATGTTGTTTTCCTCTTGAAAATTAAGGCGTTCATTATTCCACAAATGGTGAGAAAGTGCCACCATGAGCAGAAAAAGTGCTGTCATTTTCCAACCTTTTTTAAGAGAAAAAATATGTTAAAGATCTTTAATACCCTCACTCGTGAAAAAGAAGTGTTCAAACCTATCCATGAAGGAAAAGTGGGTATGTATGTGTGCGGCGTGACCGTTTACGATTTATGCCATATTGGCCATGGCCGTACCTTTGTATGTTTTGATGTGATTGCCCGCTATTTACGTTCTTTAGGTTACGATTTAACTTATGTGCGTAATATCACGGATGTGGACGATAAAATCATTAAACGTGCATTAGAAAACAAAGAAACCTGCGATCAACTTGTGGATCGTATGGTACAAGAAATGTATAAAGATTTTGATGCATTAAACGTATTACGTCCAGATTTCGAACCTCGTGCGACGCATCATATTCCTGAAATTATTGAGATTGTGGAAAAACTGATTGCACGTGGTCATGCTTATGTTGCAGACAATGGTGATGTCATGTTTGACGTGGAAAGCTTTAAAGAATACGGCAAATTATCGCGCCAAGATCTCGACCAATTACAAGCCGGTGCACGTATTGAAATTAATGAAATCAAGAAAAATCCAATGGATTTCGTGCTTTGGAAAATGTC
>CAKAQT010000166.1:0-3397 GCA_916720325.1 Parahaemophilus parainfluenzae | reverse complement strand
AAGTTTGATCACCTTTCGGATTTACTGGTGTGTGGTTTACGTTTTGACATTCAGCTACACATGCTTGACAACCTACACAAAGGGTAGAGTCGTAAAGCATTCCAAGTGCACCGGGAATGGGCTCAACCGCTTCTGTTGCTTGCACATTAGACACAGGCAAAGTAGAAGCAATTCCGCCAAGCATACCCGCTTTTAGAAATTTTCGTCTATCCATGTTATTTACCTGTATGTTCTTCTTTCTCTGCGGCTTTCGCTTCGGCACGCGCTTTATGTTGAATACTCAATTCACGTAGCGTCACAACACTCACGCCGGCTAGGATGGCAGCTGCACCACCTAATAAACCAATAGCCGTCATGGTTGCACCTGAACCTTCTGTGTTGTTGACATCAGGTTTTTCAACACGTGGTGTAGGGTTTTCTACGCCCGCTAATTGGAAAATACCTTTGGTGAATCCCACACCTTTTTCGTTACAACCATAGCAAGGGTGTCCAATACCGACCGGCCAGTTATTACCGCCGACATCACAGAATTCTAAGGTAGAGCAGTTACCGTAAGTTTCTGGCCCTTTACAACCGAGATGGTATAAACACCAACCGTTTCGGTGACCGTAATCGCCATATTCTTTGGCAAAACGTCCCGCATCGAAGTGCGGACGACGATAACAGTTTTCGTGAATTAAGCGATCGTAAGCAAATAATGGACGATTTAATTTATCCATAGCTGGGAGTTTCTTATAAGTAAGAATATAAGCTACCGTTGCAAGGAAGTTGTGTGGATTTGGTGGACAGCCTGGAATGTTAATTACCGGTGTGCCTTTTGGTAACACTTCAGATAAGCTGCTTGCACCAGTTGGGTTGCCACCGCTAGAAGGTACGCCACCCCATGCCGCACAAGAACCGATCGCAATAATCGCCGCAGCCCCTTTAGCAGCGTCGCGAATGTGTTCTACAATCGGTTTACCTGCTACCATACAATAGACGCCGCCGTCTTTCACCGGAATAGATCCATCTACGACTAAAACATATTTTCCATAATATTGTTTAATTGCATTGTGTTTATTATCTTCAGCTTGTTCCCCGAAGGCTGCAGAAAGGGTTTCGTGGTATTCTAAGGAAATCATTTCCAATACCAAGTTTTCTACTGTTGGGTGGGTGGCACGTAGCAAGGATTCAGTACAACCCGTACATTCTTGCGCACCAATCCATAATACTGGTGGACGTTTAGGTTCGGTTAAAGCAGCGGTCATTTCTGCACCCGCTTTTGAACTTAACCCCATAGTCGCCGCAAGTGCGGTACATAACTTCATAAAATCCCGACGGGAAACTTCTGCTAAAGCAGAAAATAATCCATCACTTCGTTGCATATAATCACTCCAAATTGGCACGTTACTTGTATGGTTAATTTACCTATGATATGCCTTGATGAGGGAAATTTATTTGATCGTAATCAAAAATACCCTTATTTTCTTTGTGAAATTAGTGGGTAAGTTATTGTTTTTTAATATTATTGAGAATGATTGTTATTTGGTGAGGTTGTCTTTACCTGGAGTTTCTTTTTTGTACATAAAATCACAATAATAAAGAAAGAATTTTGTCTCGAAAAATCTTCTTAAAAATTGACCGCACTTTGCTGCGATATGAACAGGTAAGTAGACAAGCTAATTTCTTGGTTTTGTTTATTTTTATTGATTTTTATCAACAAAAAATTGTCTAAGGGAATGGATTTTATTACGCTTTTCCCTATACTGAGCAGGGATAATTTTCTATGGAGAAATAATGATGAATATAGTTGTGGGTATTGTCCTTCTCGGTTTAGCTTTCACTATTTCAATGTATAACAAACTGATTAGAAAACGTAATCAGGTGAGCAGTGTTGAAGCCAGTGTGGATGTTCAGTTAAAGCGTCGTTATGATTTGTTGCCAAACCTTGTCGCCACCGCAAAGGAATATATGTCACATGAGAGTAGCCTGCTTGAGCGTATTGTGACGTTACGTGAAAGTGCTAAATCAGCTCATTCTACAAGTGAGAAATTCCAACTCAATAATGAGATTTCGGGTTTATTACGTAATTTACAGGTTCGTCTAGAAAATTATCCGGATCTCAAAGCCAATCAAAATCTTTTGCAAATTCAGACCACACTTAGTGACGTGGAAGAGCAAATTTCTGCAGCAAGACGTACTTATAATTCAGCAGTTGAAGAGTATAACAATGCAGTAGAAATGTTCCCGTCAAATTTAATTGCAAACTTGTTTAATTTCCAGAAAGGAACATTTTTTGATATTCCTCAGAATGAAGCTGAAGTCCCTAATGTGGGTAATTTATTTAAACAATAAGTAGAAAAACAATGAATACACCAAAAGAGATTGAAGGGATTCGTTTTCTTGGATTGGAAAAGTTAGATGAGGAACGTTTAGCCATAAAATCGCTCATCAATAAATGGATTATTATGCTATGCGTTGGGTTATTTTTCCTCATTGGAACGATAGGGAATGGGTATCTATTAAGTACAGCATTGATCCTTGGTGTGCTCATTTATTCTTTTCGTCATTTATTTTTTAAATATAAGCGTTTTATCGCAGAATTTAAAACACGAGTGATTAATACAATTGTCCAGGAATTTGGTTTCCACTTTAACGCTGATAGAGGTTTGAGTATTGCTGATTTCCTCTCCGTTTATGATAGTGGTCCCGCGACATTCCGTAGTGAGGATTTAATTTTTGGTGAGTTTAACCAAACTGAAGTTGAAATCTGTGATTTTTCAGCATTTAACATGTCGTTGAAAGAGAAATCCGTTAAGGCATTAGGTGCTCAGAATTTTCAAGGCATTTTATTTAAAGCCACTTTTCCTAAAGAACTGGCTCATTGGGTTTATGTTTGCGATAAGAAGGAAGCGGGTTTAAGAAAAGAAGGTGAAATTGCTTTGATGGATAGTCCATCTTTTAATCGTTATTTTGATGTGTTTACTGAAGATCAAATCTTAGCCAGATATGCCTTATCGCCTAAGTTAATGGAACGTTTTTGCGGATTGAAAGAGAAATTTAATTGCCCTATTTCGATGGTGCTTCGTAACCGAGAAGTGATTATTGCCCTCAATTTAGGCAAGAATAGTTTCGAACCATCTTTTGAAAAGTCATTGTTGGAAGATAATACGATTCGTGATTATATTTCGAGTATCAAAGGTTTTACAGATATGGTGAAAGAACTCGGGTTAAATAACCATATTTGGAAATAAGTGTTAATGCAATAAAAAAGACGAGCTTAAATATAAACTCGTCTTTTTTTATCTTATGAGTTTTTATGCGTTGTTTGCTGCTTGTGCTTTTTTACGCTCTAAACGTAACACACCTAAATGTGTCATATAGCAACAGAAAATACAGCCTGCTACAGCGAATAATA
>CAKAQT010000165.1:0-3411 GCA_916720325.1 Parahaemophilus parainfluenzae | reverse complement strand
ATGCGATAGGCATGAATTACACACAAGCTTTCGTGCGTACCATTATGCCGCAAGCTTTACGAATTTCCGTCCCTTCGCTATCAAATACGTTTATTAGCACAGTGAAAGATACATCCCTTGCTTCACTCGTTTGGATTGCGGAACTATTTCGTGTGGCGCAAAACATCACAGCCGAAAACTACGAATTTATTTTAATTTATAGTGAAGCGGCTCTCATTTATTGGGTTTTCTGTTTTGTGCTGTCGATGGGACAAACCCGTTTAGAAAAACGCCTTTCTCGCCATTTATAAGGACTGGTTATGTTAAAAGTCACGAATATTCAGAAAAGTTTTAATGGCCACCATGTATTAAAAGGCATTGATTTTGAAATTAATAAAGGTGAAGTGGTTGCCATTCTAGGTCCATCAGGTTCAGGCAAAACCACTTTTTTACGCTGTTTAAATTTGCTCGAACGCCCAGAAAAAGGTGTATTAGCATTTACTGATGGAAGCTTAACCATTGATTTCAGTAAAAAAATCAGCAAAGCCGATGAATTAAAATTGCGTCGTCGTTCCTCAATGGTGTTCCAACAATACAATCTATTTCCCCATCGCACCGCACTCGAAAATGTGATGGAAGGCATGGTGGTTGTACAAAAACAACCGAAAGAGATTGCACGTGAAAAAGCCTTAGCATTATTGGAAAAAGTTGGTTTAAAAGCAAAAGCGGATTTATATCCCTCTCAACTTTCTGGTGGTCAACAGCAACGTGTAGGGATTGCCCGAGCCTTAGCGGTTAAACCTGATATTATCTTGTTAGATGAGCCTACTTCTGCACTTGACCCTGAACTTGTCGGTGAAGTATTGCAGGCACTCAAAATGCTCGCACAAGAAGGTTGGACAATGATTATCGTCACCCATGAATTGAATTTTGCCAAAGATGTGGCAGATCGCGTGATTCTCATGGAAAATGGTCAGGTAGTTGAACAAAATACCGCGGCTGAATTCTTCAGTCATCCACAGCAAGAGCGCACCAAACAATTCTTATTGCAAGCTAAAATGCCAATGGAATTCGAAGATTATTGTATTTAATCAAACCTCTAAATATAAAAAGAGCGGTCAAAAAACATCATGAATTTTGACCGCTCTTTCTATTTGAATAAATTACATAATGGCGTTATAGAATACTGCTGCTAAAGCCGCTCCGATAAATGGCCCTATAACCGGCACCCAACTGTATCCCCAGTCAGCTTTAGTTTTTAATGTCCCGCCCAGGAAAAGACCTAAGGTTAAGCGCGGACCAAGATCTCGAGCTGGATTGATCGCATAACCGGTTGTTCCACCTAAGCTCAAACCAATTGCCCAAACTAAAATCGCTACTGGTAATGCCCCGATAGAGCCTAAACCAATTGGCGTGCTTTCTGCTGTGCCAGGTAAAGTGATATTTGCCCCCGCAAGATAGAAAATCACGAAAACAAGCACGAAGGTACCAACAATTTCGTTCACTAAGTTGATTGGATAGTTACGAATAGCAGGTTCGGTACAGAAACAAGCGCGTTTTAAGCCCTCTTCTTCGGTCGCTGCAAAGTGATCTTTATACATAATGTAAACCAACAACGCACCTACCATGCCGCCCACCACTTGTGCCGCGATGTAGCCAGGTACCAGTTCCCAAGCAAATGCACCTTTCATTGCCACACCAAGCGTTACCGCTGGATTTAAGTGCGCCCCACTGTAAGGGCCTGTTACAACGACGGCCACATACACCGCAAATGCCCACGCGGTAGTAATCACAATCCAACCAGAACTTTGCCCTTTCGTTTTATTTAAACATACGTTGGCCACCACACCGTTACCTAACAGGATTAAAAGTGCTGTGCCAAAAAATTCTGCAAAATAGGCATTCATAAGAGAATCTCCAAATAATGATTAACTTAATGATTTCATTGAAGAAATCTTGCTTTGCAATTCGTTTCGTTGTTTGATCAAATATTGAGATACTCAAAGTGAGTGGCTTCATTATCTAGTTTTAACCAATTAATTCAATAGATGAAACCGATCTATTTTCTAAAAATGAGAGAGCGATCACATTATTTTGTGTGTTAACGCAATCGTTTACATATTTTCGGGGAGAAATCTGTGACACCTATCACAAAACCCAACATTGCTTGTTCCAATTAGATTCGAATTCAATTAAGTTAGGTTCGCAATTTGTTCGTTTAAGCTCAAAATTTCTTCATTCATTTAATGAGAGTGCCAAGCACTCTAAGGAATAGAACCATGACAGACAAAAAATACATCATCGCTTTGGACCAAGGTACCACAAGCTCTCGTGCAGTATTATTAGATCACAATGCGAATGTTGTCGAAATCGCCCAACGTGAATTTACACAAATTTATCCACGCGCAGGCTGGGTGGAACATAATCCAATGGAAATTTGGGCAACACAAAGTTCAACATTAAACGAAGTGGTTGCAAAAGCAGGCATTACCTCAGATGAAATTGCGGCAATTGGTATTACTAACCAACGTGAAACCACCATTGTGTGGGAAAAAGCAACCGGCACACCGATTTATAACGCGATTGTGTGGCAATGTCGTCGTACTGCAGATATTACAGACAAACTTAAAGCGGATGGTCACGAAGAGTATATCCGCAACACCACGGGTTTAGTGGTGGATCCGTATTTCTCGGGTACAAAAGTGAAATGGATTTTAGACAATGTAGAAGGCGCACGCGAAAAAGCGGAACGCGGTGAGCTTCTATTCGGTACCGTAGATACCTGGCTTGTATGGAAATTAACCCAAGGCCGTGTTCACGTAACGGATTACACCAACGCATCCCGTACCATGTTATTTAACATCCATACGAAAAAATGGGATGACAAAATGTTGGAATTATTAAATATTCCACGCTCTATGTTGCCTGAAGTGCGTAATTCTTCCGAAGTGTATGGCAAAACCAACATCGGGGGTAAAGGCGGCGTGCGTATTCCTGTTGCAGGTATCGCAGGTGACCAACAAGCAGCACTTTACGGCCATCTATGCACACGCGCAGGCCAAGCAAAAAATACCTATGGTACAGGCTGTTTTATGCTACTTCACACCGGTGATAAAGCCATTACCTCTAAAAATGGCCTATTAACCACCATCGCGTGTAACGCCAAAGGCGAACCAGAATACGCACTTGAAGGTTCGGTATTTATCGCTGGCGCGTCAATCCAATGGTTACGTGATGAACTCAAAATCGTTCATGACAGCCACGACTCCGAATACTTCGCACAAAAAGTCCCTGACAGCAATGGCGTGTACGTTGTTCCAGCCTTCACCGGTTTAGGCGCACCTTATTGGGATCCGTATGCTCGTGGTGCAATTTTCGGTCTTTCTCGTGGTTCTAACCGTAACCATATTGTACGTGCGACCCTTGAATCTA
>CAKAQT010000164.1:0-3419 GCA_916720325.1 Parahaemophilus parainfluenzae | reverse complement strand
GTCATCAAGCAGGGATTTCGCTAGCGGGTGGACACTCGATTGATGCACCAGAACCGATTTTTGGTTTAGCGGTAACAGGCGTTATTGCAACGGATCGTGTAAAACGTAATGCCTCAGCAGAAGCGGGGTGTAAGCTTTATCTGACGAAACCATTGGGTATTGGCGTGCTGACTACCGCAGAGAAAAAAGGTAAATTAAAACCTGAACATCAAGGGGTGGCAACAGCGGCGATGTGCCAAATGAATCTGATTGGTAGTCAATTTGCAGAAGTTGCAGGCGTAACAGCTATGACGGATGTAACGGGTTTTGGTTTGTTAGGACACTTGGCTGAAATCTGTAAAGGCTCAAATCTTAATGCAGTTGTGCATTTTGATAAAATTAAATTATTAGATGGCGTAGCAGATTATATTGCAGAAGGTTGTGTACCAGGTGGAACCAACCGTAACTTTGAAAGCTATGGACATAAAATCGGTCCTCTTATCGATTATCAAAAGGCGGTACTTTGCGATCCTCAAACTTCAGGTGGTTTGTTGATTGCGGTTAAACCAGAAAGTGAAGCGGAAATTTTAGAGATTGCGAAAAAAGCCGGTATTGAGCTTAGTGAGGTAGGCGTATTGAAACCTCGTCAAGCTGGCGTACTAGTAGAAGTCGAATAAATGGCTTTAGTGAAAATAAAAAGTGCGGTGAAAATTCACCGCCTTTTTTATTCTTTATTTTCCTTATTTTCTTTGTTGTTGGAATACATTGAGTCAATAATATGACGATAGCGTTCCATAATCACTTTTCGGCGTAATTTGAGCGTAGGCGTGATTTCACCAAGTTTGACGCTAAATGCTTGAGAGAGTAGCGTAAATTTCTTCACTTGCTCGAAGTGTGCCAATTCTTTTTGAAGACTTTCGATACGTTGTTCAAACATTTTGATAATTTCAGAGTGTTTGAGTAATTCCATGCGATCTTGATACTTAATATTCAGTTTTTTCGCATATTCTTCTACGCTATCAAAACAAGGTACGATTAGGGCTGAAACATATTTTTTGGCATCGGCAATAATCGCAATTTGTTCGATAAATTTATCTTTACCGATTTTACCTTCGATATATTGTGGCGCAATGTATTTGCCGTTAGAGGTTTTCATCAATTCTTTAATACGATCGGTAATAAATAAATTACCTTCAGCATCAAACTCACCGGCATCTCCCGTTTTCAAGAAACCATCTTCGGTGAAGGCTTGGGCAGTTTCTTCAGGCTTTTTATAGTAACCCTTCATTACCATACCGCCACGAACCAGAATTTCGTTATTTTCCCCAATTTTAACTTCGGCATTTGGCATTAATTTACCAATAGAATTCGGATTAAAATGATGGTCATCCCAGCAAGAAATGGTGGCCGTGGTTTCAGTCATACCATAACCGAGTTTGATGTTAATCCCAATGCTGTGGAAGAAAAGACCAATGGTTGGTTCTAATTTTGCGCCACCGCAGGGCATCATTTTAATGCGTCCGCCTAATAATGAACGTAATTTAGAAAGTACCAGTTTATCGGCAAGCGCATAGCGTTTTTGCAAGAAGAAGGGGACCTTTTTATTTTGAGAGAGAAGATCAAAACGTTTTTGCCCCATTGCAATCGCCCAGTGAAAAATCATCTGACGAATAAAAGGCGCTTTTTGGACTTTATCCAGTACAGCAGAATAAATTTTTTCATAGAAACGCGGTACTGCGCACATAAGGTTTGGACGAACTTCTGTTAATGCTTCACGTACTTGATTGGTATCTTCGAGATAACAAAGGATTGCTCCGCGATGTAATACATAAGAAACCCAAGCACGCTCAAAAATGTGGCTAAATGGTAAAAAAGAAAGTGAAACCTCATCTTGATTAACATCTAATGCAATATCATGAGCTTCAAGTTGATGCGCCAAGTTACTGTAATCGAGCATTACGCCTTTCGGTTCACCTGTTGTGCCAGAGGTATAGATGATCGTGAATAAATCATCCATTGTTTTGCTTGCTAAGCGAGTTTCAAATTCAGCCTGAAATTCGGCTGTGCCTAATTGAATTAAATCGTCCCAATGGCAGGAAAGTGTCGTTTCTGTTAGTTGAATTTGTTCTTTCATAGCCACAATTTTTTGTAATTGAGGACACTTATTAGCAATTTCTAACGCTTGATCATATTGTTCTTGATCACCAACAAACAGAATTTTGACATCGGCATGATTTAAAATAAATTCAGCTTGCTGTGCCGTATTGGTTGCATAAATTGGAACAGTGATAGCTCGGACTTGAAGCGCTGCAATATCAGCGATTGTCCAACGTGACATATTGTGCGCAAAAATCGCAATTTTATCTTGTACTTGAATATTGCAAGCAAGAAAAGCTAATGAAAGCTGATCAAGCTGTTGTTGGAATGCGTTCCATGAAATATCTTTCCACAAGCCATTAATTTTATGGCGAAGTGCGGTTGCATTTTGACGAATTTTTGCCTGTTGGCGAATTCGATTGACGAAATGACGTTCTAAATTCATATAAGCCTTATTTGAGCGAACAAATGTGCGCTAATATAAACGAAATAAATTTAAAAGCTAGAGAAATGTTGTTATTTTGTCGATATAGAATAAATAATAGACATTTTGATTTTTCTATTTTTATTCTTTTTTATTCTATATTCTGCCATTAAATTATTAGTCGTAGAGCCTTGTTATATCTAGGTTCTCTATGTTTTACTTATATCTGGGTATCCACTTTGTAAATCTATTTTTTATAGACTAACTAAAACATTAAAAGAAGGAGAATGTTATGCATAGAGAAATCAATCCTGGCGCATTTTATTATGGCTTTCCAGTTATTTTATTATCGACAGCCGATAAAGCTAACCATACCAATATTACGCCGATTTCATCGAGTTGGAGTTTAGGGAAAAATATTGTTATTGGTTTAGTATTAGGTGGAAAAGCGCTTGAGAATCTGAAATCAACAGGGGAGGCGGTGATTAATTTAGTACCTGAGAATTTGATTGATAATATTAGCCGTATTGAAAAACTTTCAGGGAAGACAACACCAAACAAGTTTGAAATTGCAGGTTTAACACCGCAGGAGTCGACTACAGTTGCACCGAAACGAGTATTAGAATGTCCTTTACAAGCTGAAGTAAAAGTTAGTCATATAACAGAGCGTACAGAAGAGAATTATGCGATTGTAGAATTTACGGTGGTGGCATTTCATGGGCAAGATGATGTGCTATTTGACAAGGATCGTATTGATCCAACAAAATGGAAGCCACTTATTTATAATTTCCGTCATTATCAAGGATTAACAGAAACAAAAGGAAAGAATTTTAAAGCCTATTCTTAAAATCCATTACTGGCGATATAAAAAAACCGCTCTAAAAAGAGCGGTTAATTTTTTAACGATTTTGATTAGCCT
>CAKAQT010000163.1:0-3420 GCA_916720325.1 Parahaemophilus parainfluenzae | reverse complement strand
CCACCGCCATTTTCACGAAGATCCACAATTAAAGCGCCAATTTTTTTCTTCTCAGCATCCACTAATAATTTTTTCACATCATCAGTTAAGCCAATATAGAAACTTGGAATTTTAATGACGCCAACGGTTTCACCCTCTACTTTAGAAACGGTGAGTTTTGCTGCTTGGTCTTCAATACGAACTTTATCGCGCACTAAAGTGACAATACGGCTTTTCCCACCTTTTGCAGGTTCAATTTCAAGACGAACTTTTGTTCCTTTTTTACCTTTGATTTTGTCAACGATATCTTCTAAACGCCAACCGATAATATCTTCGATTTCGCCTTTTTCTTGGCCCACACCAATGATTTTATCGCCCGCTTGCAATTTCTTACTGCGTTCAGCCGGTGCACCTGGTACTAAAGACTTAATACTGGTTTCGTCATCTTCAGATTGTAATGTTGCACCAATCCCTTCTAAAGAAAGGTTCATGCTTTCATTAAAGCTTTTTGCAGTACGTGGCGCAAGGTAGCTTGTATGTGGGTCAATTTCTCGAGCAAAAGCATTAATATAAATTTGAACAATATCATCTGCTTTAGTTTGAGTTAATCGACGAATCGCTAAATTGTAACGTTTAGTGAGTTTTTCTTTAATTTCAGGCCATTTTTTATCTTTTAATTTCAGGCTGATTACATCATTTTTGACGCGTTCTTCCCAAAGCTTATTCGCTTCTTCTTCCGTTGCTGGGAAAGCGGCTTTTTCACGATCGATCTCAATTTGATCATTACCTTTTAAATCAGGTTCTTTATCTAATAGAGATAGAGCATAAGCATAACGCTCATAACGACGTTTCATCATCAGATCGTAAATAGCAAATGCTGCTGAAAGATCGCCCTCATTAAGTTGGTCATCTAATTTTGAGCCATATTTAGCACGTAAATCATCAATATCTGATTTTAAAAAGGTGTTATGGCTGTAATCTAAACTTTTAATATAACGATCAAAAATCTTTTCGGAAAAGGCGTCATCAAGCTGGAATTTACGATAATGTGATTGGGTTAAACGTGTCGTTGCACGCTTCGTTGCTAACTGATTTGCATCAGTTGCCGAAGGAATCGTAATATCACTTTGCTTTAATTTCGGCTGCACGGCAAATGTGTCAGACGAATGAAGAAATAACGCACCTAAAATTGCTGTCGCAATAAGACTTTTGGTTGTATGTAATTTCATTTAACCTTTCCCGATAAGAAATAAATTATTAGGCAAATAAACGATCTGCGGTGACTGTCATCACTAAACCATTTTCAAGTTCTACGCGTGCGCCATCTTTTTCCACATTTAATACGGTCGCATTTTTCGCTTGTTCAGCCACTTTCACTTTCACTTTGCTACCCGCAGAAAGTGTTGTGAAATCAACCGCACTTAGTTTTACTTGTGGTGCTTTTGGTTTGCGAGTTGCTTGATTTGAATTTGGTTTACGAGCAGGTCGTTTTTGTTGTGCTTTTTTCGCTGCTAATTCTGCTTTGCGTTTTTCTGCAAATTTAGCTTTTGCTTCTGCTAATTGTTGCGCCGCATGAGAAACGTGTTCTGCGTCTAATACACCAGCAGGGTTGCCGTATAAATCTACACGCTCAGCTCCTTCACGGCAGCCGTGTAAATAGCGCCAGTTAGAAGTGTATTGACGTAAAGCCTGACGTAATTGCGTTTTGCTGACACGTTCATCATCTTTTAATGCTTCTGCAAGATCTTGGAAAAGACCAATTTTTAATGGTTTTGCTTCACCTTCTGCAATAAAGCAAAGCGGGAATTTTTCCACAAGATATGCAATAATCGCTTTTGTATCAGTTAATTTTTGAACGCCTTCAGCATTATTTTCAGCTTGGGCTTCAACTTGAGAATCTGTCATTTCTGCGTTTTCCTAGGATAAAAATAAAAACTTGCACAGTTTACCGCACTTTTATAAGGATTGACAATGGTTGGGCGGAATAATTCCGTTTCTAGTACAGATGTATAACTTCACAAATCCCCTCAATTAAGGCTAAAATAGTCCACTTTTTAAATTTTTGATGAAATAATGACAAAAACACCTGATTTTACTCATGCCACTTATAAACTAGTGCGTTGCATTGGATGCGACGCAACGGTGTCTGTTTGTCGTCCGCAAGCGGGGGAGCATGCACAATGTCCGCGTTGCCATCAGAAATTGCAATCGGGCAGTCGTTGGTCACTTAAACGTTGTTCATTAATCGCCCTTTCTATCTTAATTTTAATGCCATTTGCTTTAGGCTATCCTTTATTGAGCTTAGATTTACTAGGTACCAAAATTGATGCTTCTGTTTGGAAAGGGATTTGGAAAATGGCAGTAGAGGGATATTCCTATACTGCATTTATGATTTTCATCTGTGCTGTTTTAATGCCTGTCTCTTTTGCAATTTTAGTCATTATGTTGCAGATTTCTAAATTACTCAAAATTAAGCCTCGTAATGTCTTATTATTTGTGGGTTATATTAAGCCTTGGGTGATGTTCGACGTCTATTTAGTTGCACTGGCTGTTACCATGTTTAAAGTGCGAGAATATGCCACATTAGAAGTGGATGTGTATTTAATTGCTTTTGTTTTTACTGCGCTTTTAACCACTTTATTATTCATTAAAATTAATTTAGATGATTTATGGCATGATTTTTATCCCGATCAGAAACCGGTTACCAAAAGTGATAAACCGTTAGAGCTTTGTACCGCTTGCGATTACACTTTTTTAAAAGAAGATCAACAATACGATCACCGTCATCGAGCCATTTGCCCACGTTGTGCATCGCTTATTGAAATACCAGAGAGTGTAAAATTACAACGTGTTTGGGCAACATTAGTGGCGGGGATTATCATGCTTTTCCCTGCAAACTTGCTCCCAATATCTGGCGTTTATTTGACAGGAAGTTTGTCACAAGATACCTTGATGTCGGGTGTAATGTCATTTATAAGCATGGGCAGCTATTTTGTTGCTTTCGTGGTATTCTTCGCCAGTATTTTTGTGCCCGTAAGCAAAATCCTGATTATGTTGTATTTACTGGCAAGCGTGCATTTTAAATGGCGACATTCAATTAAATGGCAAATGCGATTATTACATATCGTTCACTTTGTGGGACGTTGGTCAATGCTGGATCTTTTTGTGCTAGCCTTGATGATGTCTTTAGTGACACGTGGACAGATTATTAATTTTACCGTAGGCCCTGCGGCATTTTATTTCGGTGCAGCAGTGTTTTTAACTATGATTTCAACTTCTCAGTTTGATAGTCGATTAATTTGGAAAATTTATGACAGAAAACAATAAACCAGAATCTCAATCTATTGATGAGCAATCTAACAATGTAGAAGCGTTATTACGTAAGAATAAACGCATCTCACCGTTTTGGTTGTTACCTTTTATTGCATTATGTATTGGTGC
>CAKAQT010000162.1:0-3437 GCA_916720325.1 Parahaemophilus parainfluenzae | reverse complement strand
CGAAAGCTGAACCACAATTTAGTATGACGATCTTACGTTATTTCAACCCAGTGGGTGCGCATGCAAGCGGCTTGATTGGTGAAGATCCAAACGGTATCCCAAATAACCTATTGCCTTACATCAGCCAAGTTGCGATCGGTAAATTACCACAACTTTCGGTGTTTGGTAGCGATTATGATACCCATGATGGTACTGGCGTGCGTGATTATATCCACGTGGTGGATTTAGCCATCGGTCACTTAAAAGCGTTAAATCGTCATGAAAATGACGCAGGTTTACACATTTATAACTTAGGTACAGGTACGGGTTATTCTGTGCTTGATATGGTGAAAGCGTTTGAACAAGCGAACAATATCGAAATTCCGTATCGTCTTGTGGCACGTCGTCCTGGTGATATTGCAACATGCTATTCCGATCCAAGCCTTGCAGCGAAAGAGTTAAATTGGACAGCAGAACGTGGTCTTGAGCAAATGATGAAAGACACTTGGAATTGGCAAAAAAATAATCCGAAAGGATATCGAGATTAATCTCACTCTTGTTGGGCGGAGCATCATTCCGCCCTTAATATTTTAATCAGATAAAACACGCTCAAAAATAACCGCACTTTATGTCAGAACAATCCCTTTCTAGTCAAATATTTACCCGCAAAATGCTGATCTGTGTCTTCACTGGATTTAGTTCGGGTTTACCACTTTTCGTGTTATTGCAAATGTTGCCAGTGTGGCTGACAGATAAAGGGCTTTCCGTTGAATTAATCGGTGCATTGACAGGGGTGATGGTGCCATATGGTTTGAAGTTTTTATGGGCGCCGTTATTAGATCGCTATTTCCCACATTTTTTAGGGCGTCGTCGTAGTTGGTTATTGATTTCTCAAGTGATTTTGCTGATTTCCCTTTATGCGATTAGTCAGTTTGATCCTGTGGCAGAGTTAAGTACGGTGGCTAAAATTGCCACATTTATTGCCTTTTTCTCTGCGACACAAGATATTGTACTCGATGCTTATCGTCGTGAAATTTTAACGGATAATGAATTAGGATTGGGGAACACCATCCATATTAATGCTTATCGCGTTGCGGGCTTAATACCTGGTGGGCTCTCGCTTTATTTAGCGACGATTTATCCATGGGAAACCGTCTTTTTATTGACCGCACTTTGTATGCTAGCGGGCATATTTATGACGCTCTTTTTAGCGAAAGAACCGCAGATTGCACAGGTCGATCGTGATCAACCTTTCTATATGGTGTTTTGGATACCGTTGAAAGAGTTCTTTCAACGCAAAGGTGTCGCCCAAGCCATCGGTTTTTTACTCTTTTTGTTCTTGTATAAATTTGGTGATTCATTTGCCACTACGTTACAAACGAAATTCGTCTATGACATGGGCTTTGAAAAAGAGCATATTGCGTTGGTGGTAAAAAGTACCTCACTTTGGGCAAGTATCTCTGCCGGTCTCGTGGGGGGCGTGATTATGTTGCGCCTGGGCATTAACCGCGCATTATGGGTATTTGGTTTTATCCAATTAATCACTATTGGTGGATTTATTTGGTTAGCTGCATTTGGGCATTTTGACCAAATCGGTGCAGCAGAGCTTTGGAAATTAGGTTTCGTAATTGCGGGTGAATATATCGGTGTCGGTCTGGGCACAGCCGCCTTTGTCGCCTTTATGGCCCGTGAAACCAATCCGCTTTATACTGCCACTCAGTTAGCCTTATTTACCAGTCTTTCTGCTTTACCGAGTAAAGGGCTTGGTATGTTATCGGGTTACTTAGTTAAAGCAGTAGGTTACTATCATTTTTTCTGGATTTGTTTATTCCTCGCTATCCCAGGAATGATTTGTTTATTCTGGGTGGCGCCATGGAATGAAAAAGGAAATGAAAAAGCTTAAAATAAAATAAAGTGCGGTCAAAATTTACAGCAAAATCATTTGACCATACAAGGCTTTAACGGTATTTTAAACGGGTCTATTATTTATTGGAGATTTGTATGAAAATTATTCTTTTAGGTGCACCTGGTGCAGGAAAAGGCACACAAGCACAATTTATTATGAACAAGTTTGGCATCCCACAAATTTCAACAGGGGATATGTTCCGTGCAGCGATTAAAGCGGGGACAGAATTAGGCAAACAAGCAAAAGCATTAATGGATGAAGGGAAATTAGTACCGGATGAATTAACCGTTGCATTAGTAAAAGATCGTATTTCTCAACCAGATTGTGCAAATGGTTTCTTATTAGATGGTTTCCCACGTACGATTCCACAAGCGGATGCATTAAAAGATTCTGGCGTAAAAATTGATTACGTTTTAGAGTTTGATGTACCGGATGAAGTGATCGTTGAACGTATGAGTGGTCGTCGCGTACACCAAGCGTCTGGTCGTTCTTATCACATCGTTTACAACCCACCAAAAGTGGAAGGTAAAGACGATGTAACGGGTGAAGATTTAATTATCCGTGCTGATGATAAACCAGAAACTGTGCTAGATCGTTTAGCGGTTTACCACAAACAAACCAGCCCATTAATTGATTATTACCAAGCTGAAGCAAAAGCAGGTAATACGCAATATTTCCGTTTAGATGGTACTCAAAAAGTGGAAGCTGTAAGCCAAGAGTTAGATAAAATCTTAGGTTAAAATAGACTGGAAACTGACCGCACTTTGAAGAGAAAAGTGCGGTTAATTTTTCAAAAGGATTTTGAGATCGTAAATTGAGATCGTATTTGGGGACATTATGAGCAAGAAAAGAACAATAGCATTGACGATTTCGGCTATCGCAGTGGCACTTGGGATCGGCGCACAATTTTACACCAATCATAAAATCGATCAGGTGTTAAAAAATTTCCCTTATTCTTTGGATAACCAAGCAACATTAAATGTGACGCAAACCGCGAAAAACTTTTTTATTCGTGAGTTGATCTTTAGTGTAAAAGATAGCGATGCGAAAAGCACAAATGTGATTTCAACTAAGCTCACCGCACTGCCTTTCTTCATTACAGCGGAGTCTCAGTTATCTGATCAATTAGTTCGTCAATTAAATAAAACATTAAATATCACGATTGATAAAAACACGATTAATAGTAAATTTTCGCCGGTAGGGGATTATTTACAGTCTGATATTTTGACGGAATTCCGTGATTTTGCGAATAAGTCCCAAAACCTTTCTATCGGTCTTCATTTCTTAAAAAATAAAGAAGTTGAGCTAAAAACCACCTTAAGTGGTTTTAATTACGATAAAGACACTAAACTGGAACAAATTGAGGGTGAAGCTCGCCTTGTGCCTGTTGGTGCAAATCAATACGACTTATCAAGTATTGACTTAATCGCGAAAAATGCCGAAGTGGCGTTGTTAAATGGGGAAAACACCCATGTTTATATGAAAAATGCGACTTATCATTTTGACGTGAAATCAGGTGAGGCAGATAAGCGTGATCTGAGTACGAAATTCA
>CAKAQT010000161.1:0-3468 GCA_916720325.1 Parahaemophilus parainfluenzae | reverse complement strand
CCTTATTGGAAAAAAGCTTTTTGGCAAGTTAGACGAGTATAGTGGAAATAAAAAAGTGCGGTTAATTTTAACCGCACTTTTCTTTTATGGATTTGCTGTAGGGCGAATGCCTAATGTGTGACAAATCGCATATGTGAGTTCGCTACGATTTAATGTGTAGAAGTGGAAGTCATTCACACCTTCACGAGAAAGGATTTTTACCATATCCATTGCCACACTCGCCGCGACGAGATTACGAGTAGTAGGATCATCATCTAATCCTTCATACGCTTTAGCCAACCATGCTGGAATTTTTACATTCGTAAATGATGCCATTTTTTGAAGTTGTTTGAAATTAGTGACAGGTAGAATACCTGGAACAATTTCAGCCTCAATACCAATGGATGCACAGCGATCTCGGAAGCGAAGATAACTATCAATATCAAAGAAGAATTGAGTAATGACATGATTAGCGCCCGCATCAATTTTACGTTTCAAATTGATTAAATCTGCTTGTGCTGATTTTGCTTCAGGGTGAACCTCAGGATATGCTGCAACTGAGATATCAAAATCAGCTACGGAGCGGAGTAGTTCAACTAAATCAGCCGCATAGAAAGGTTTTTTAGCATAGCCTTTTGGCTCATCACCGCGTAAAGCTACAATGCGACGAATACCGCTATCCCAATAATCTTTTGCAATTTCTTTTAATTCTTCAGGTGTGGCATCAATACCCGTTAAATGTGGTGCAGCTTCTATGCCAGTTTCTGCTTTAATGGCTTTCACGATGCTATGTGTACGATCACGTTCCCCAGAGTTTGCGCCATAGGTGACGGAGACAAATTTAGGATTTAATACTTTTAAGCGATGAATGGAATCCCAAAGCATGCTTTCCATTTTTTCATTTTTAGGCGGAAAGAATTCAAAGGAGACATTAATTTTTTTGTTAGTATCAGCAAGATGTTGATTTAATGTGTTAATTTCGTTTGCGTAGCTCATAGCATGCCTTCTTACATTTTTTATTAGAATGCGCTTATCATAAGATAAGAACTAATATGCGTCAATTTCAATGATTTCATCAAAATAATGAATGAAATTAATGATTGTTTATTACGCGTTGTATTTTAAAAGAAAATCAATTTATTTGCACAAAAAGTTAGCATTTTTTCTAAAAATAGGTATAATACGCCGACCCTGTAAATGCACGGATTCCCACCGTGCATTATTTTATCGAGATCACACTCGAAGGGGTGGAGATTAAGATTAATGGTTGTGTTTCAATCAATATGGAACACTGGGTATCAAACTTATATTTTGGTAATTAATTAATGAAAACTTTTGTAGCAAAACCGGAAACAGTAAAACGTGACTGGTATGTGGTAGATGCGACAGGTAAAACTTTAGGTCGTTTAGCTACTGAATTAGCACGCCGTCTTCGTGGTAAACACAAGGCTGAGTACACTCCACACGTAGATACTGGTGATTACATCATCGTTATCAACGCAGACAAAGTGGCAGTAACTGGTCGTAAAGAAACAGATAAACTTTACTACTGGCACACTGGCTATGTAGGTGGTATCAAACAAGCGACTTTCAAAGAAATGATCGCTCGCCGTCCTGAAGCGGTGATTGAAATTGCGGTTAAAGGTATGTTGCCAAAAGGTCCATTAGGCCGTGCAATGTTCCGTAAATTAAAAGTGTATGCGGGTGCAGAACACCAACACGCAGCACAACAACCACAAGTATTAGACATTTAATCACGAGGTTTAGGAAATGGCAGAGAATCAAAACTACGGCACTGGTCGCCGCAAAAGCTCTTCAGCTCGTGTATTTATCAAACCGGGCAGTGGTAAAATCACTATCAACCAACGTGAATTAGACGTATATTTCGGTCGCGAAACAGCTCGTATGATCGTACGTCAACCGTTAGAATTAGTGGAATTAACTGATAAATTAGACCTATACATCACTGTTAAAGGTGGTGGTATTTCTGGTCAAGCGGGTGCAATCCGTCACGGTATCACTCGTGCATTAATGGAATATGATGAGACTTTACGTCCTGCTCTTCGTGCAGCTGGCTTCGTTACTCGTGACGCACGTCGCGTTGAACGTAAAAAAGTTGGTTTACACAAAGCACGTCGTCGTCCACAATACTCCAAACGTTAATTTTTTATTATCGTTTCAAGAAAGCAGAGAGCAATCTCTGCTTTTTTTATGTCTGTAAAAAATAAATTAATTAAAAATTACCGTTCTTTGATTTCTTATTATACGTTTGTAATTATTTGATTTTAAAGTAAAAATAAGAAATTATTAGCAATTCACCTATCGGTTATGTTAAAATAATCGCCCGTTTTTAGTAGAAGTATATAAGTTATTTTGGATCTTCGGAGGAATAAATGTCCAATGCATCAAGTAAACGTTCAGTAATGACTCTTTTTTCAAATAAAAATGACATTTACTGCCATCAGGTAAAAATTGTCTTAGCTGAAAAAGGTGTCGCTTACGAAAACGAAGAAGTTGATCTGCAAGCATTATCAGAAGATTTAATGGAATTAAATCCTTACGGTACATTACCAACATTGGTGGATCGTGATTTAGTATTATTCAGCTCACGCATCATTATGGAATATCTTGATGAGCGTTTTCCACATCCTCCACTTATGCCAGTTTATCCGGTTTCTCGTGCGAAAAGCCGTCTTTTAATGTTACGTATCGAACAAGATTGGTACCCAACATTAGAAATTGCTGAAAAAGGCACAGAAGTTGAACGTGAAGAAGCGTTAAAACAGTTAAAAGAAGAATTGTTAGCGGTATCGGTTATCTTCCAACAAACCCCTTATTTTATGAGTGAAGAGTTTGGCTTGGTTGATTGCTATGTTGCACCATTATTATGGAAACTACGTAATATGGGCGTTGAATTCAGCGGCACAGGAAGCAAAGCAATCAAAGGCTATATGGATCGTGTATTTAGCCGTGATTCATTCTTACAATCAGTGGGTGAAGCTGCACCTAAAAATTTAATGGATGATAAATAATGGCTCATACACCTTCTCCAAAACGCCCTTATTTACTAAGAGCCTATTATGATTGGTTAGTGGATAATGATTTCACCCCATATTTGGTGGTAGATGCCAATTATTATGGTACCAATGTACCTGTGGAATACGTGAAGGATGGGCAAATCGTCTTAAATCTTTCTGCTGGGGCGACTGGGAATTTGCAATTAACAAATGACTTTATTCAGTTTAATGCACGTTTCAAAGGTATTGCTCGTGAGTTATATATTCCGATGGGCGCCGCTTTAGCTATTTATGCACGTGAAAATGGTGATGGCGTGATGTTTGAGCCAGAAGAAATTTACGATGAATTAAATCGTGAGCCAACATCAGAACAGCCATTAAGTTTTGCAGAAGCGGTAGATAAGCCTAAAGCTGAAAAGAAACCACAGAAATCAGCATCTCATTTACGAATTGTGGATTAATGAAAGAAAAA
>CAKAQT010000160.1:0-3475 GCA_916720325.1 Parahaemophilus parainfluenzae | reverse complement strand
GAAAACTAACCGCACTTTGGGGCGCCACTATGATCATCAATGACATCAATTTCAACGATCTCTATCAACAACATCTGAAAGCCTGCAATCACTATAATCTTCCACCAACAAAGTGGGATAAAAAAGCGCCTAAAATGGCCGAGAATTTAGTGGGTAAACCAAGCCGTTATAACGAGACGTTGCTTAAAGCCATGAATGTGCAACCTGATGAAACGGTGTTAGATATTGGCTGTGGCCCCGGCACGTTTGTGATTCCTTTAGCCCAACAATGCCAAGCTGTGTATGCCCTCGATTACAGCCAAGGGATGTTGGATATGGTGCAACAATACAAAGAAAAGCATCAACTGAATAATATTACCCTTCTACATAAATCATGGTCAGATAACTGGGATGATGTGCCTCAAGCCGATGTAATACTCGCCTCTCGTTCTACGCTGGTTGATGATTTGGATGACATGATTGAAAAACTGCAAAGCAAGGCTAAAAAACGCGTCTTTTTAACCTCAGTGACCCAACGCCATTTTCTCGATGAAGGCGTATTTGAAGCCATTGGCCGTGATGACGTTGGCTTCCCAACTTATATTTATTTAGTCAATCGTCTCTACCAAAAAGGCATTCACGCGAATGTGAGTTTTATTGAAACCGAATCAGGTTGTTTCCAAGGCGAAACCTTTGAGGATTTATTAAATTCTGTGGAATTTTCTCTCGGCAATCTCACCGAAAAAGAAAAACAAGACTTAGCTCAATTCTATCAACAAAAACAAATAAACAATGAACCGATAAAACACGGACAACGTAAATGGGCGTTGATTTGGTGGGAGGTTTAAGAAAAAAGTGCGGTCATTTTTGACCGCACTTTACACTTTAAGATAGATTAAAGAATCTCTAATAACTTCGCAAAGTCATCAAGCACCCAATCAGGGTTTGATTCAGCAATTGGAATGTTGTAGTTGTATCCGTAAGTTAATCCTACAACCGGGCAGCCTGCTGAATGTGCCGCGAGGATATCATTTCGAGAGTCACCTACAAACAACACTTGGCGAGGTTCTACGCCAAATTTACCACATAAATAATACAATGGGCCTGGATGTGGTTTAATCGCAGGTAATGATTGTCCACCAAGCATTTCACTGAATAAATGATCGATACCAAATGCCGCCAATACAGGCTGAACATGACGAGTTGGTTTATTCGTTACCACAGCTAAGGTATAACCATGCGCTTTCAAGGTTTCCAATGTTTCTTTTACATTTGGATATAAACGGCTCACATTACAAAGGTTCTCCGCGTAATACACGTTAAAACGCTCTTTCACTTGCTCCATTTCTGCATCTGAAAAATCTTTACCTGTTTGCTCTTTTGCCCATTCTAAAGCTCGTGCAATCAATACTGGTGCCCCATTACCAATCCAAGTTAACACTAACTCTTCTGGTGCTTGAGGTAATCCAAAGTCTGCTAAAGCAGAATTCACAGACAACGCTAAATCTGGCAAGCTATTCACAAGCGTACCGTCTAAATCAAAACCGATAACTTTAAATTGAGTCTTCATTCTTACTACCATCTATTTAACTGAAGCTAACTGCGCGCGCATTTGATCAATGATTTGTTTATAATCTGGTTTACCAAAAATCGCTGAGCCTGCCACAAACATATCTGCACCAGCTGCGGCGATTTCTGCAATATTATCCACTTTTACCCCACCATCAACTTCTAAACGGATATCTAAACCACTTTCATCAATCAGACGACGTGCCTGTTGTAATTTTTTCAATGTGGAAGGTAAAAAAGATTGTCCACCAAATCCTGGATTCACGGACATTAACAAAATCACATCCACTTTATCTAATACATAATCCAAATAACTTAATGGTGTGGCAGGATTAAACACTAAACCCGCTTTACAGCCGTGATCACGAATGAGTTGTAAAGAGCGGTCAATATGTTCACTGGCTTCAGGATGAAACGTAATGTAATCCGCGCCCGCTTTGGCAAAATCAGGAATAATACGATCAACCGGTTTTACCATCAAATGCACGTCAATAGGTGCTCTAATCCCATAATCTCGCAAAGCTTTACAAACTGCTGGGCCAAAGGTTAAATTTGGCACATAGTGATTATCCATTACATCAAAATGAATCACATCCGCACCGGCATTCAACACGTTTTGCACATCATCTCCTAGACGAGCAAGATCTGCAGAAAGGATAGAAGGGGCGATTAAATAAGGTTTCATTTGTCATCTCCTAAAGGATAAAAGTCCTTGTAGTTTACTACGTTAGGCTTAATTTTACCTTGATTATTTACAAGTTTTAGCTGAAAACAAAGAAAAAAATAACCGCACTTGATTCAATTACCTCAAAGTGCGGTTGGTTTTTATCGTATTTTAAAAGGATCGATTAGTTTAATCCAATGATTTCCCAACGGTTGTGAGATTGACCATCGATTTTACCTTTCTTCACGTTGGTAATGTAATCGATCATCATATTTTGGATAGTGCCTTTTTCACGGCCCATTGCCACTTTAGATTCCCAAAGTACTGGAATTTGTTGGCCTTCCCAAATTCCACCTTTACCGTTTAATTGAGCGAAACGATATGAGTTCATACCCACTTTTAATTTCATATCATCTGTCACCGGTTTGCCGTCAGCAAGGGTTAAATCAACGATTTTGCTACCTTGTGGATTACGTAAGTCAATTTTGTAATTTACGCCACCGAAAATGTCGTAAGTCACATATTTTGATTTTTTACGCTCTGCATTGTAACGGTATTCAGTATCACCTGGTTGGATGGTATCGAAGTAGTTCGCAGACCATTCCATATATTCTTTCAATTGTTTACCGGTCAGTTCATAAACGGTAACATCACCGCCTGCATAACGATAGTTAAAGATGATGTCTTTTTTCTTGATATCGCCTTTATCCATACGTGCTTTTTGATGGTCGAAAGAGAAAGTCACCACATCTGCACCGCTGTAATGTTGTTCAACATCATTAATGAATGAAGACAAACCGGTATCTTTTGAGAATGCAGCAGATACACCGTGTTTAGTCTCTTGAGGTACCATTTCATTCGCTGTTTGACCGATTACTACGTTGTTTAATTCACGTAATTTCTCGTGATAAGGTTTGTAGATTTCCACAATTTTCTTATCTGCTTCAAGTGCTTTAACTGGAACCGTTTTAGATTCTTTCTTCACTAATTTCACTTCTTTTTTATCGTTGATATCAAAAGTTAAATCCACTTCAGATACCACGGTACCGTAACGGTGTGGCTCAGTGATTAATGTATTTTTAATGGTTTCACTTGGTACATCTTTGTGCATGTGACCTGCAATAACTACATCAATACCATCTACTGCATTGATGACATCACGCATACCGGTATCAGGAATATTGTTTTCATTATCAATACCCATGTGGGTCACCGCAATAATCGCATCCACGCCTTTTGCTTTTAATTTCTCAACTTGTGTAC
>CAKAQT010000159.1:0-3520 GCA_916720325.1 Parahaemophilus parainfluenzae | reverse complement strand
ATGAATTAAGAAAAGGCAAAACAATGAAAAAATTGACCGCACTTTTTGATCTTCCAGTGCTTTCAGACATTAATGTGAAGGCGATGGTGTTAGATAGCCGCAAAGTAACTCAAGGTGATCTATTTGTGGCAGTAAAAGGGCATCGTTTTGATGCGAGTCAATTTGTTCCTCAAGCTATTTCTTCAGGTGCAAGTGCGGTCGTTTTAGAGACAGATTTAGAAAACGAGCATTTAAACATCCAATGGCAAAATAATGTGCCAGTGATTCACTACTATCATTTATCAGCCCATCTTTCAGCATTGGCTGGTCAATTTTATGATAATCCTTCCGAAAAATTGACTTTAGTTGGTGTCACAGGAACAAACGGTAAAACCACCGTTTCTCAATTATTAGCGCAATGGGCTACGCTATTAGGTCATAAAGCCGCTGTTATGGGCACTATTGGCAATGGTTTATTAGGTCAAGTCAAGGAAGCCAAAAATACCACAGGTTCAGCCGTTGAAGTTCAAGAAAATCTCGCTGATTTTGTAGAGAAAGGCGCAGATTTTGCTTCTATCGAAGTGTCTTCACATGGTTTAGTTCAACATCGTGTTGAAGCGCTCAAATTTAAAGCCGCTATTTTTACCAATTTAAGTCGCGATCATTTGGATTATCACGAAACAATGGAAAAGTATGCGGAAGCCAAAAAACGCTTTTTCATTGATTTAGCACCTGAATTACAAATTCTTAATGCTGACGATCCAATTGGAGCTGCATGGTTAAGTGAATTACCAAATGGTATCGCAGTCAGCTGTCACCCAGATTTCCATCCAACATCTAAACAATGGCTTTATGCTACGCAAATTCGTTTTACTCATGAAGGTGCAGTCATTGATGTTGCATCAAGTTGGGGAAATTGCACATTACATAGCCCATTAATTGGCGCTTTTAACGTGAGTAATCTGTTGTTAGCCACGGCTGTTTTATTGGCTTTAGGTTATTCTTTCGATGATCTTATCCGTACAGTTTCACAGTTAAAGGGAGTAAATGGAAGAATGGAATTAATTAAAAAAGCAGGAAAACCAACCGTTATCGTTGATTATGCGCATACTCCGGATGCATTAGAAAAAGCCTTAAATGCAGCCCGTGAACATTGCAAAGGTAACCTTTGGTGTATCTTTGGTTGTGGCGGTGATCGTGATGCAGGTAAACGTCCACTCATGGCAAAAGCGGCAGAGCAATTTGCTGATTTAGTCATTGTGACTCAAGATAATCCACGCACAGAAGATCCAAATAAAATTGAAGCGGATATTCTCACTGGTTTTAGCCGAATGGAAGATGTTGGTGTAATTCCAGATCGTAAAGAAGCCATTAAATTTACCATTGAGAACGCCGTTGAAGATGACGTGATCGTGATTGCCGGTAAAGGCCATGAAAACTATCAGATCATTGGGGATAAAACACTTCATTTCTCCGATCAAGAAGTGGCTGAAGCCTATTTAACGAAAAAATAAACATAATGATTAAACTTACTACCCAACAACTTGCCCAAATTTTAAATGCTGATCTTATTGGCGATGAGCAGGTCGTTGTTGAAAATATCAATACGGATACGCGTAAAGCGGTATCCAACTCGCTTTTCTTTGCATTAAAAGGTGAGTATTTTGATGCACATCAATACTTAGATAAAGCCGTTGAGCAAGGTGCGACAGCCTTAGTAGTCCAACAAGCTAACACCGAAATAGCCACGCCACAATTGGTTGTTGCAGATACGCGCTTAGCCCTTGGTCAATTAGCAAAATGGTTACGTGAAAAAATTAATCCTCGTACCGTAGCGATGACGGGATCTTCAGGTAAAACCACAGTAAAAGAGATGACGGCATCGATTTTGCAACAAACAGCAGGCAATCCTGAAGCTGTGTTATTCACTAATGGTAATTTCAACAACGATATTGGTGTACCACTCACATTATTACGTTTAACAGAACAACATAAATTTGCCGTTATTGAATTAGGCGCAAACCATCAAGGTGAAATTGATTACACCACGCATCTTGCGCAGCCAGAAGCTGCATTAGTGAATAACGTGGCAGCCGCACATTTAGAAGGCTTTGGCTCAATTGAGGGTGTAGCGCGTGCGAAAGGTGAAATCTATCGCGGTTTAACCCCAAATGGTATGGCCATTATTAACAGCGAACATAATTATATTGAATTGTGGCAAAAAGAAATTGGCTCTCATGCCATTCAATATTTTAATGGTGGCGATTACAAAGCTGAAAACGTAGAACATTCACCTAATGGCTCAACGTTTATGTTAGTTTCCCCAAAAGGTAGCATTGAGATTAATTTGCCTTATTTAGGTGAGCATAATGTAAAAAATGCGTTGGCAGCAACGGCTCTTGCTATGAATGTGGGCGCGAGTCTTGCTGATGTTAAAGCGGGTCTTGAACACCGTTCTCAAGTAAAAGGGCGTTTATTCCCGATTCAAGTGAATGAAAATTTGTTGCTATTAGATGATACTTACAATGCAAATGTGGATTCTTTACAAGCGGCGATTGATGTTTTAAAAGGTTACGATGCTTTCCGTATTCTACTTGTGGGCGATATGAAAGAATTAGGCGAGGATAGCCTAAAATGTCATCAACAAGTGGGCGAGCATGCAAAACAAGCTAAATTAGATTTAGTGCTTTCTTATGGAACAGAAAGTGCGGTCATTTCTGAAGCTGTTTTGGGAAAACATTTTAAAGATAAAGCTGAATTGACAGCTTATGCGTTAGATATTATTAAACAGAAATTACAAGAAAACCAAAAAGTCGTCGTATTAGCGAAAGGCTCGCGCTCAATGAAAATGGAAGAGACGATTTATTCATTAAAGGATAGCTTATGTTAGTTTGGCTTGCTGAATATTTAGTTCGCTATGAAACGGCATTCAATGCCATTTCCTATATTACCGTACGTGCGATTTTGGCATTATTAACCGCACTTTTCATTTCTTTATGGATTGGTCCGAAAGTGATCAAACGCCTTCAAATTTTAAAATTTGGTCAAGAAGTGCGTAATGACGGTCCTGAAAGTCACTTTGCGAAAAAAGGTACGCCAACCATGGGCGGTGTGATGATTTTATTCTCCATCGGTGTGAGTACGTTATTATGGGCTAACTTAACGAATCCTTACGTCTGGATTTGCTTATTTGTATTGTTTGGCTATGGTGCAATTGGCTTTGTAGATGATTTCCGTAAAATCACGCGTAAAAATACCGATGGTTTAATTGCGCGTTGGAAATATTTCTGGATGTCTGTTGTGGCATTAGTGGCGATCATTTGGTTGTATTGGTTTGGTCATGATACCGATGCAACTCGTTTAGTAATTCCATTCTTTAAAGATATCATGCCACAATTAGGTTTATTCTATATTGTGTTGTCTTACTTTGTGATTGTGGGCACAGGGAATGCGGTAAACTTAACCGACGGTTTAGATGGTCTTGCAATTATGCCAACAGCGTTAGTGGCTGGTGCATTTGCTTTAATCGCATGGGCGACCG
>CAKAQT010000158.1:0-3576 GCA_916720325.1 Parahaemophilus parainfluenzae | reverse complement strand
TTGATCCTGCTCACAATTTCAAAAAAATAAACTTTCTTTATTTTTCAACTCTTTCTACAATACCTTTGTTTTTATTATTAAAAACACAAAATTCAATTTAACTTCAGATATCACAAGGGTCTAATTATGAAAATTTTAACTTGGCCTGTGGTTGCAGGTGCTGCACTTGGTATCGTTCCGCCACTTCTCACTTACAATGGCAATCCTGGTAATATGGGATTTTGTGCGGCTTGTTTCTTACGCGATACAGCTGGATCGCTTGGATTACATCACGCTGCTCCATTGCAATACCTTCGCCCAGAACTCATTGGATTAGTTTTAGGAGCACTCGCCAGTGCATTCTTATCTAAGGAATTTAAACCTCGTGGTGGCTCTGCCCCACTTGCTCGTATTAGCTTAGGCTTTTTTGCGATGCTTGGTGCACTCATTTTCTTAGGTTGTCCATGGCGTGCTTATTTACGATTAGGCGGCGGTGATCTCACTGCAATTGCAGGTATCGTAGGATTGTTTGCTGGCGTATTGGGTGGCATTTTCTTCGCAAATCGAGGATTCTCATTAGGTAAATCTAAGGAACAAAGCCAATCTTCAGGTTTAATTGGTCCAATTTTTGCCGTGATTTTGCTTGTTTTAGCCTTAACCCAATTTAAATTTGGTGAAAATCTCGCGATTTACACCTCAGAAAAAGGCCCTGGTGCACAACATGCGGCCATTTGGATGTCACTTGCTGGCGGATTACTTCTTGGTGTGCTGATGCAAAAATCACGTTTTTGTACAATTGGGGCATTCCGAAACTTTGTCCTCTTCCGTGATGCACATTTATTAAATGGTGTGATTGCACTGATAGTCTTTGCAGCAATAACCAATGCCTTATTAGGTCAATTCCATTTAGGCTTTGAAAAACAACCTATCGCGCATAATGACTATCTATACAATTTCCTTTCTATGGCACTTTGCGGACTTTGCTTTGCATTAGGCGGCGGTTGTCCAGGCAAACAACTAGTCAATATTGGTGAAGGAAACAATGACTCAGCATTATTTGTGCTCGGTATGCTACTGGGCGCAGCAGCGGCACATAATTTTGGTTTCGCAGCCGCCCCTACTGGCGTTCCAACCTTTACGCCTTATGTTTTAATTGCCGGCTTTGTGGTTTGCTTATATATCGCATTAACCAATAAATCGGAAGCTTAACATTCATTCAGAATAAACAAAAAGGAAGCCAATCATGACTTCCTTTTTTCGTTTTCAAAAGTGCGGTCATTTTTAACCGCACTTTCCACATCATTAAAGAATATTTTTCTCACCACGAGAAAGACTAATTAAGCCTGAACGAACAATCTCAAGTAATGTACTTTCTTCCTTCACTGCTTCAACAAAAGCATCTAATTTGTCTTTTGTACCCGTTAATTGAATCGTGTAGGATTTTGTTGTTACATCCACAATCTGACCACGGAAGATATCGGCTAAACGTTTTAACTCATCACGTGATGAACCCGTTGCACGTACTTTCACTAACAACACTTCACGCTCAACGTGCTCATGTTCACTCAAGTTAATAACTTTAAACACATCCACTAATTTGTGAAGTTGCTTTTCAATTTGTTCGAGCACTTGCTCATCACCTACCGCTTCAATCGTCATACGAGAAAGCGTTGGATCATCAGTTGGTGCCACAGTTAAGCTTTCAATGTTAAATGCACGTTGGGAAAACAAGCCGACCACACGAGATAATGCACCGGATTCATTTTCTAATAAAACAGATAAAATTCTACGCATTATTCTTTCTCCTCTTGTGGTTTGCTTAAAATCATCTCATTCATCGCCCCGCCGCGAACTTGCATTGGGTAAACGTGTTCGGTTTCATCAACGTTAATATCAACAAAGACCAATTTATTTTTAATGCTGAAGGCTTCTTTTAATTTGCTTTCTAATTCATCTGGTGTCGAAATTTGAATTCCCACATGACCATAAGATTCTGCTAACTTCACGAAATCCGGTAAAGAATTCATATAAGTTTGAGAATGGCGGCCAGAGTAAATCAAATCCTGCCATTGTTTTACCATGCCTAAGAAGTGGTTATTCAAACAAATTACCACAACAGGAATACCATATTGCGTTGCTGTTGAAAGCTCTTGGATATTCATTTGAATACTACCATCGCCCGTTACACAAACCACGGTTGCTTCAGGATGCGCAAGTTTTACCCCTAATGCAGCCGGTAAACCGAAGCCCATGGTACCTGCACCACCTGAATTGATCCAACGGCGTGGTAAATCAAACGGATAATGTAATGCGGCAAACATTTGGTGTTGGCCTACATCCGATGCCACATACGCTTGGCCTTTTGTAATACGATATACCGCTTCCATCACTTGTTGCGGTTTAATTACGCCTGAAGTGCGGTCGAAATCCAAGCATTTTTTCGCTTTCCATTCATCAATTTGTTTCCACCAATCTTCTAATTGGTTTTGAGGACGTGAACCAATTTCTTCACCTAATAAGCTTAAGAACTCATCCAATACATTTTTCGCGTTACCTACAATTGGAATCGCAACAGGGACGTTTTTAGAAATAGAGGTTGGGTCAATATCAATCTGAATCACTTTTGCATTCGGGCAATATTTATCTAAGTTGTTAGTGGTTCGGTCATCAAAACGAACACCAACACCAAGAATTAAATCACTTTCATGCATGGCTGTATTGGCTTCATAAGTCCCGTGCATCCCAAGCATGCCTAAGAATTGTTTATCCGTACTTGGATACACACCTAAACCCATTAATGATGAGGTAACCGGTAAATTTAAACGTTGTGCAAATTGCGTTAATTCTGCATGACAGCCTGCTGCAATTGCACCACCACCGACGAATAAAACCGGTTTTTTAGCCACTAATAATGCTTTTAACGCTTTCTTAATTTGACCTTTGTGACCATTTACTGTTGGATTATAAGAACGAAGCTCTACAGATTTTGGATATTCGTAAGGATATTTTAAAGTTGGATTTACGGTATCTTTTGGAATGTCTACGACAACGGGACCTGGACGGCCTGTTGAAGCAATATAAAAGGCTTTTTTCAAGATACCCGGAATGTCTTCAGCTTTTTTAACAATAAAGCTGTGTTTAACCACTGGACGAGAAATCCCCACCATATCACATTCTTGGAACGCATCACGACCGATTAAGCTGCTCATGACCTGACCAGAAATGATCACCATTGGCACCGAATCAGTATAAGCAGTCAAAATACCCGTAATCGCATTGGTCGCACCAGGTCCTGATGTGACTAACACACAACCTACTTTACCTGTCGCACGTGCATAACCATCTGCCATATGTACCGCAGCTTGCTCATGACGAACTAAAATATGCTCAATCCCACCAAGAGTATGGATTGCATCATAAATATCCAATACGGCACCGCCCGGATAACCAAATAAATACTCAACGCCTTCGTCACGCAAAGACTGAACCACCATTTCCGCACCAGATAATTTCTTCATATTTTACTCCTAAAACTGACCGCACTTTTATTTGTTACGATTCGTGTCAAAACAATGGAAACATCATACCGAAAGAAAA
>CAKAQT010000157.1:0-3597 GCA_916720325.1 Parahaemophilus parainfluenzae | reverse complement strand
CAAAGTGGTGGCTTCTTGAGTGAGCATGCCGAGTAAAACACAGGAAAAAATGACCGCACTTTGCAAAGGTGTAAATCTTGAGAGAGTTTAGATAGAGATTGAACTTTTCTCATAATTAGTGCGAATTTCCTTTGACTATTTTATTGACAACAGGTAATATTCGCACCCTATGCAAAAGGTAAAACTACCCCTAACCGTTGATCCGGTTAAAGACGCTCAACAAAGAATTGATTATGATGGTTATTATACCGCTAGTCAGTTAGTGCGTTTAGCTGAATCTACGGGGAAAGTGCTCAGCGATGCACAGGTAACATTATCGTTTTATATTGATCCACAAAAATTAGTGGTGATGAAAGGGCAAGTACAAGTTGATGTTGAATTAGAGTGTCAACGTTGTGGCGAGCCATTCAAACAAACATTGGAATGTCATTTTATGTATAGTCCAGTGGCTAATTGGGATCAGGCTGATGACTTGCCGGAAATTTATGAGCCAATCGAATTTAATGAGTTTGGTGAAATAGATTTACTTGGTGCAGTGGAAGACGAACTTATTTTAGCTCTACCGCTTGTCCCAATGCATTCATCTGAACACTGTGAAGTGTCCGCGCACGAACAGGTTTTTGGCGAATTGCCTGAAGAATTGGCAAAAAAACCGAACCCGTTCGCTGTATTAGCTAATTTAAAGCAAAAGTAAATTAAATTTAGGAGTATAGCCAATGGCTGTTCAACAAAACAAAAAATCTCGTTCACGTCGTGATATGCGTCGTTCACACGATGCATTAACTACTGCTGCAGTATCAGTGGATAAAGCAAGCGGTGAAACTCACTTACGCCACCACGTAACTGCTGACGGTTACTATCGTGGTCGCAAAGTGATCAATAAGTAATTTTACTTATAAGGTATTCACTTGAACCGTCTAACCTTAGCGTTAGATGTGATGGGCGGGGACATTGGTCCCCGTATTACTATCCCCGCATCTCTTTCAGCGTTGGAAGCAGATCCAATGCTCTCTTTAGTGCTGTTTGGCGATAACCAACAAATTTCCCCCTTACTGGAAAATGCACCTTCTTCTCTTTTAGAACGTATTCAAATTCATCATTGCACTAAGACTATTGATAACAATCAAGGTATTTCTCATGCATTGCGTCATAGCAAAGGCACGTCGATGCGTTTAGCTATTGAAATGGTTCAGAAAGGTGAGGCGCAAGGTTGTGTGAGTGCAGGAAATACGGGGGCGTTGATGGGATTGTCAAAGGTACTCTTACAGCCTTTAGAGGGAATTCAACGCCCTGCGTTGGTATCCTTATTACCGTCGATGACGGGTGATAAAACCGTGATGTTAGATTTAGGCGCGAACGTAGAATGTTCTGCTCAAAATCTTTATGAATTTGCCGTCATGGGCTCGATCTTTGCCGAAAACCGATTGAACTTAGTTTATCCACGCATTGCTTTACTCAATATTGGTGTGGAAGAAATTAAAGGGCATCAATCCATTCGTGAAGCTGCGAATTTATTAGAAAAATCGACCGCACTTAATTATACCGGCTTTATTGAAGGTAACCTTTTATTAAATGGTGTGACTGATGTGATCGTGAGTGATGGGTTTTCGGGAAATATTGCATTAAAAACCCTTGAAGGGGCAGCTAAAAATCTGTTATCTCTTCTGAAAGGAAAAGAAAAACAGCCTATTTTTAAATCGCTTGCCAAATTTATTCTGCGTTTTTTCTTTAAAGATGCTTATCATCGCTTGAAACGCATTAACCCTGATGAATATAATGGGGCGTCTTTACTCGGATTAACGGCTGTTGTGGTGAAAAGCCATGGCAGCGCAAATGTGGATGCATTTGCTCGTGCAATTGCGGATGCAGCTTTGCAAGCTCGTTTGCAAATTCCACAAAAAATCTTGGCGGGTTTACAACGTTATTAATTAATAAGTTTTGATATGATGAATAGTAGAATTTTATCCACCGGTAGCTATTTGCCGAGCCACATTCGTACCAATGCGGATTTGGAAAAAATGGTTGATACTTCAGATGAATGGATTGTGACGCGTTCAGGCATTCGTGAACGTCGTATTGCAGCAGCAGATGAAACTGTCGCAACAATGGGATGTGAAGCAGCCAAAAAAGCACTTGAAATGGCCAATCTTGATCCTCAAGAAATTGAGTTGATCATCGTTGCGACAACCAGTGGTTCTCACGCTTATCCAAGTTCAGCTTGCCAAGTTCAAGGTTTATTAGGTATTGAAGACGCGATTTCTTTTGATTTAGCAGCGGCTTGTACCGGTTTTGTTTATGCTTTAGGTGTAGCGGATAAATTTATTCGTTCAGGTAGCGTGAAAAAAGCCCTTGTGATTGGTGCAGATCTTAACTCGCGTAAATTAGACGAAACCGATCGTAGCACTGTCGTGTTATTTGGTGATGGTGCGGGAGCAGTGATCTTAGAAGCATCAGAGCAAGAAGGCATTATTTCAACGCATTTACATGCATCGCCAGATAACAATGCGGCATTACTACTTCCACAAGCAGAACGTGGCGTGGAGAAATCTGGCTATATTGAAATGCAAGGTAATGAAACCTTTAAATTAGCGGTACGTGAGCTTTCTAATGTGGTGGAAGAAACCCTTTCTGCTAATAATCTCCAAAAAACAGATATCGACTGGCTTGTGCCACATCAAGCGAATTTACGTATTATCACTGCGACAGCGAAAAAATTAGAGATGGATATGTCGCAAGTAGTAGTAACGCTTGATCGTACAGCAAATACCAGTGCGGCGACTGTACCAACAGCTTTAGATGAAGCGGTGCGAGATGGCCGAATTCAACGCGGTCAATTGCTTTTACTCGAAGCTTTTGGCGGTGGTTGGACTTGGGGTTCAGCATTGGTGCGATTCTAATTATTTTGTTAGAATCCCGACAGAATTTTAAAAGTGCGGTTAAATTTGACCGCACTTTCAACATTTAAACGATGAAGAAATAGGAAGAAAACATGAAAAAATTCGCAATGGTTTTTCCAGGACAAGGTTCTCAAGCGGTTGGCATGTTAGCTGATCTTGCTAACGAATATCCGGTAGTCACTGAGACTTTTAAACAAGCATCAGAAGCCCTTGGCTATGATTTATGGAACTTGGTTCAACAAGGTCCAGCAGAAGAATTAAATAAAACTTGGCAAACTCAGCCGGCATTATTAGCGGCATCCGTTGCGATCTTCCGTGTATGGCAAGAAAAATACCCACAATTACAACCAAGTGTGATGGCTGGTCACAGTTTAGGTGAATATTCAGCATTAGTTTGTGCAGGTGTCATTGATTTTAAAGATGCGATTAAATTAGTGGAATTACGCGGTAAATTAATGCAACAAGCAGTACCAGAAGGTACTGGTGCAATGTATGCGATTATTGGTTTAGACAATGAAGCGATTATCAATGCATGTAAACAAGCCGAGCAAGGTGAAGTGGTTTCTGCAGTAAACTTTAACTCACCAGGTCAAGTAGTCATTGCTGGAGCGAAAGAAGCGGTAGAACGTGCGGCTGCATTATGTAAAGAAGCGGGCGCAAAACGTGCTTTACCATTAGCGGTAAGTGTTCCTTCACATTG
>CAKAQT010000156.1:0-3627 GCA_916720325.1 Parahaemophilus parainfluenzae | reverse complement strand
CATATTGACCGCACTTTTTGGCGGTTTGCAAAGTAGTTTAACGTATGCTGATAATCCAACTTCATCAAAGGAGCAAAAAATGACAATGGAAAGCAAACAAGAACAACGAATTATTTATCTTGCTGGTGGTTGTTTTTGGGGGCTCGAAGCTTATATGGAACGCATTCAAGGCGTGACAGATGCCGTTTCGGGTTATGCTAATGGAAAAGGCGATACCACTAACTATCAATTATTGCACGCGACAGATCATGCAGAAACGGTGAAAGTCACTTACGATCCAAATAAAATTTCGCTAGATAAATTGTTGCAATATTATTTCCGTGTTATCGACCCAACCAGTATCAATAAGCAAGGCAATGATCGTGGCAGACAGTATCGCACCGGCATTTATTATCAAAACGAACAAGATAAAGCCGTTATTGAGGCAGCATTAAAAACCTTACAAAGCAAATATCAAGAACCGATTCAAATTGAAGTAGAACCGCTGAAAAATTATGTGGAGGCGGAAGAGTATCATCAGGATTACCTCAAGAAAAATCCAAATGGCTATTGTCATATCGACATCAAAAAAGCGGATGAGCCATTAATTGATGATAAAAAATACCCAAAACCAAGTGATGCAGAATTAAAGCAAAAATTGACCGCTCTTCAATATGATGTGACGCAAGGCAAACATACTGAACGTTCTTTTAGTAACGAATATTGGGATAATTTCGCGCCTGGTATTTATGTGGATATCACCACGGGAGAACCGTTATTTTCTTCTAAAGATAAATTTGAATCAGGTTGTGGCTGGCCAAGTTTTACTAAACCGATTGCCGCAGAAGTCGCTGAATATCAAAAAGATAATAGCTTTAATATGACTCGCATTGAGGTGTTAAGTCGCAGTGGCCATGCCCATTTAGGCCATGTGTTTGATGATGGTCCGCGTGATAAAGGTGGTTTACGTTATTGCATCAACAGTGCATCAATTAAGTTTATTCCATTAGATGAAATGGAAAAACAAGGTTATGGTGATTTGATTCCTTTTGTGAAATAAGAGGGTAAAATGAGAAAAATATTGACCGCACTTTTAGTGTTTTTGAGTCCATTGAGCTTTGCTCAAGAGAAGGTGTCTTTGGCGGATATATCCTTGAAGACGTTGGATAATCAAACCGTCTCTTTATCACAATATCAAGGCAAACCGCTTTATATCAAAATGTGGGCATCTTGGTGTCCAATTTGCTTAGCGGGCTTAGCGGAAATTGATGATCTTAGTGCAGAAAAGAATCTTGATTTTAATGTGATTACGATTGCCTCACCAGGACAAAAGAACGAACAAAATAGCTCAAAATTTATCAATTGGTATAAAGGCTTGGACTATAAAAATATCACGGTATTATTGGATGAAAAGGGTGAAATCATTAAACGAGCCAATGTATTAGGCTACCCGTTTAATTTGCTATTGGATAAAGATTTAAACCTTATCAAAGCACAACCAGGACATTTGAATTCAGATCAAATTAAACAATTTGTGAAGGAATAAAAAAGTGCGGTCATTTTGGACCGCACTTTTTATATTGGCTTGATTATGCAAATGCCTGTAATTCAGGGTTGATTGGCGTTTCAGCGATATTGTTCACATAGTTGCATAATGTGGCGAGGCTGACACCTAAAATCACATCAATGGCATTTTCTTGGGTATAACCCGCATCAAAGAACGCTTTAAGCTGCGCTTCCGTTAATTTTGCTTTTTGTAAAATAACAGCAAGAGTAAAACGCGCTAAAGTATCGAGTTTTTTCTCACTTTCAATACGAGCAGTTGCACGAATTTGGTTTACAAGCTCTTCTTCAAGTTTTAATACTTTTAAAGCGATCTTTGTGTGGCCAGCTACACAGAAACCACAGCCATTGACTACGGCAGCGGTAATTTGCACCACTTCGCGTTCTGTTGCCGTTAAGCTGTTACGACCATTAATGCCGCCCACTGTGCGATAAGTTTCAAGTGCAGTAGGGGCATTCGCGAGAACACCAATTAAATTTGGAATAAAACCATTGGCATTTTGTACGGCTTTTAAGGCTTCTTGTGCTGCTTCAGGTGCTGATTCAATGGTGTGAATTTTAAATTGAGACATAAACTACTCCTAAGGGATAAATCATAAATTTCCGCTTGATAATACCTTTCTAACTTAAATAAGAAAAAGAAGAAAAGCTTATTTCATATAGCCAAAAGTTATGATTATTCTTGGGTAAACCAATCTTCTGTTTTTGTATTTACGTCAAATACTTGTCCTAACAATGGTGTAAGTGTATTCACGCCCAGTGCTCTTGCCATTGGTACGCTTTTAAGCACAGGCTCATTCCACGTATGCAAGGCAAGCGGATAAGCGCCCCAGTGAATGGGCATAAATCTTGTTGGTTGTAGTTTTGCCGCAAGTTGTGCGGTTTGCTCAGGGAAAAGATGGTTATTGGGCCATCTTTCGTCATATTGTCCGTTCTCGATAAACGCAATATCAATTTTGCCAACACGGCTGGCAATTTCATCAAAATGTTTACCTTGGGCGGAATCACCATGGAAGTAAAAACGTTCTTCATTTTGACCGCGCTTATGCTCTATTAAAAAACCAGACCACAACGCTTTGTTATGATCAAACAAGCCACGGCTAGAATCATGTCTTGCAGGTAATGCAGTATATTTTATGCCATTGCGTTCAGTGCTTTGCCACCAGTCTAATTCAGTAATTCTAGCTGCATCTATTCCCCATTTTTGTAAAATTACGCCCATTCCTAAAGAAACCACAAAATGACTTTGCGTTTTCATTAATTTTTCGATGCTTTCTTGTTCAAGGTGATCGTAATGGCTATGTGAAAGCAACACGACATCTACAGGTGGCAATTCTTCAATTTCTGCCACGGGTGGTTGAAAACGGTGCATCATTATTGGCATAGGGGACGCACTATCTCCAAAAAGCGGATCGGTAATAATGGTTTGATTGCCAATGCGCATAAGCAGCGTCGAATGTCCAAACCACATAAAGCGACTCTGTTCAGTTGGTGCTAAAAACTCAGTCCAATTCGGTTTGACTGTTGGTAACGGTTTTTTCGGGTGAAAATCTTTTTCATGAAATGTCATTTCCCAAAGTGCACTTGCAACATTTGTTGGTGCGCGTTGAGGTTCTGCATTATAGAAAGTTTGTGTATCAGGATCATAATGATCACTCTTCGGATATACCGGATAAGTTGGTAAATAAAACCAATAGGTGGCAAATGCGGCAATTCCCGCAAGAGTAATGAGTTTCTTTGTATGTCTCATCTTTAAAGGATATTTTCCAAATATAAATTTGGCAGCATTATACCTTTAAATGTGTTTTGACGACAGACAGTAATCTCTCTAACTCTTTTTTGCCTTTTTCGGAAAGCATTTCGCGACAAGACAAATAGGAAAAGGTTAAAATAAGCCAAATTTTCTGTTGGGAGTTTCAATGTTTTTTGTTTATCTCATTATCGCCTTAGCGGCAGGTGTCGCACTCGCCACGCAATCGGCAATTAATACACAACTCGCGAAAGCCATGAGTGGCGAAGCGGTGATCGCGACCTTTATTTCTTTTGCCGTGGGAACAATCGTTCTCTTTTTTATTGCTTGGGTGA
>CAKAQT010000155.1:0-3633 GCA_916720325.1 Parahaemophilus parainfluenzae | reverse complement strand
TAGCTGAATTTGATGGTGAAGTACTGGTTAAAATTAGTAACCGTTTTTCTAGCGGAGGGACTGAGATCTTCATTTATTGCCTTGATCAAGCCAACTTATTTAATAAAGTGGTTTCAACCATTGGTGCGAAAAAATTCAGTATTCATGATGCGCAAATTTTAACATCGGATGATGGATATGTATTCGACAGCTTTATCATTACAGAATTAAATGGTGAATTGGTTCGTTCAGAACGTCGCCGAGAATTAGAAACAGTATTAACCTCCGTTTTATTAGGTGAAAAATTGCCATCCATGTCTTTTGCAAATAATCGTCAGTTGCAACATTTCACTGTGAAAACGGATGTACGTTTTTTGAAAGAAAGTAAAAAAGAGCATACGGAGTTAGAAATCGTTGCTTTAGACAAACCTGGTTTATTGGCTCAAATCAGTCAAATTTTTACCGAGTTAAAACTCAATCTCTGGAATGCAAAAATCACGACAGTGGGAGAAAAAGCCGAAGACTTTTTTATTCTAACAAACGAGAAAGGCACAGCATTGACTGAAGAGGAAAGGGGATTGCTAGAAAACGTACTCTATGAACGCTTATAATATGAAATAAAAAAAGTGCGGTTAAATTTGACCGCACTTTTTATGTTTTAAGCAACTGCTGCAAATGCAATATCTGCGGCAGCAAGCGTTTTTTCAATGTCTTCATTTGTATGAGCTAAAGACATAAAGCCTGCTTCAAAAGCAGAAGGCGCAAGATAAACGCCTTGATCGAGCATTTTGTGGAAGAACACTTTGAATTTTTCGGTATCACATTTCATGACTTCTGCATAAGAGGTAACTTGTTTTTGGTCAGTGAAGAAAATACCAAACATTCCGCCTACATGATTAATCACGAATGGCACATTGTGTTTTTGGGCTAATGCTTTTAAGCCATCACAAAGTTTAGTAGTTAATTCTGCAAGGTGTTGTTCGTTACCTGCTTTTTTCAATTCAGTTAAACAGGCTAAACCAGCCGCCATGGCAATCGGGTTACCTGAAAGGGTGCCCGCTTGGTAAACCGGACCGGTCGGTGCAAGGTGTTGCATAATTACTTTTTTACCACCAACAGCACCCACTGGCATACCGCCGCCAATGACTTTACCTAATGTGGTGAGATCCGGTGTGACACCATAATAAGCTTGTGCACCGGCAAGTGAAACACGGAAACCTGTCATGACTTCGTCAATAATGAAAAGTGCACCATATTGATCACAAATTTCACGAATGCCTTGTAAGAATCCTTCTTTTGGTGGAACACAGTTCATGTTGCCTGCGACAGGTTCAATAATCACACAAGCGATATCGTTAGGGAATTCTTCAAATAGCTTTTTAACAGAATCAAGATTGTTATATTCAGCAGTTAAAGTATGTTTTGCAAAATCTTCAGGTACACCCGGTGAGCTAGGTTGACCAAGTGTTAATGCGCCCGATCCTGCCTTTACTAAAAGTGAATCAGAATGACCGTGGTAACAACCTTCAAATTTTAAGATTTTGCTTCTATTTGTATAACCACGCGCAAGACGGATAGCTGTCATGGTTGCTTCAGTACCTGAACTCACCATACGAACCATTTCAATAGATGGTACAATTTCACAGACTAATTCTGCTAAATCAATTTCAGAGGGGGTTGGTGCACCAAAGCTTAAACCATTCTCCGCTGCTTTTAATACAGCATCTAAAATGGCAGGGTGGTTGTGACCTAAAATCATAGGCCCCCAAGAACCTACATAATCGATATATTGTTTGCCTTCAGTATCGTAAATATAAGCGCCTTTGGCTTTTTGAATGAATACCGGTGTGCCACCTACGCCTTTAAAGGCACGAACAGGGGAGTTTACGCCACCAGGAATAACTTCTTGTGCACGAGAGAAAAGTGCGGTTGATTTTGTCATGATTTTTAATCCTTATATTAAAAGTGGGCATATTGTACTAAAAAACTGAATTTGAGAAAAATCTTTGTGTGCTGATTTTTCTTTATGTTATCCTTTGCAAAAAAATTTTAGGATAAAAACTATGCTAAGTCTTCTCGTTACTTTTTTAGGGGCATTTTTAACCTTAATTGTCATGCGACCAATTGCCAATAAAATTGGCTTGGTTGATAAACCGAATTATCGTAAACGTCACCAAGGCGCAATTCCACTTATTGGCGGTGTTTCTCTTTTCATGGGAAACCTTTGCTATTATTTAATGGAGTGGGATCAACTTCGTTTACCTTATCTTTATATATTCAGTATTTTTGTTCTACTGGCAATTGGTATCTTAGATGACCGCTTTGATATTAGTCCCTTCTTGCGTGCAGGGATTCAAGCCGTGCTTGCGATTTTAATGATCGACTTAGGTAATGTTTATTTAGATCATTTAGGTCAAATCCTCGGACCATTCCAATTAACACTTGGTTCTATTGGGTTGATTATTACCGTATTTGCGACAATTGCGATTATTAATGCCTTTAATATGATTGATGGTATCGATGGATTATTGGGGGGATTATCTATTGTTTCATTTGCTGCTATTGGTATCTTGATGTTCCGTGATGGACAGATGGATATGGCATATTGGAGTTTTGCCTTAATTGTCGCGATTTTACCTTATCTATTATTAAATTTAGGCATTCCATTAGGACCAAAATATAAAGTGTTCATGGGCGATGCAGGAAGTACTTTAATTGGTTTTACTATTATTTGGATTTTGCTTTTAAGTACGCAAGGAAAAGGACATCCAATGAATCCAGTGACCGCACTTTGGATTATTGCTGTTCCTTTAATTGATATGGTGGCAATTATTTATCGTCGCTTACGTAAAGGAAAAAGTCCATTCAGACCAGATCGCTTACACGTACATCACTTAATGGTTCGTGCAGGATTAACGTCTCGCCAAGCCTTTTTATTAATTACTTTATTTGCGGCAATTTGTGCTGCAATTGGGATCTTAGGTGAGATTTTCTATATTAATGAATGGGCAATGTTCATTGCGTTTATCGTGCTATTCTTCCTTTATGCTTATTCAATTACAAAAGCATGGAAAATTACTCGATGGGTACGAAGAATGAAACGTCGAGCACGCCGTAATAAACAATAAACTAAATAAAGAGGATAGCAATTTGCTATCCTTTTTTACTGTTTAGCACTAAAAATAGACGAATAAATAATAAATTCTATACAAATTGAACAAAAATTTATCTTTTGATATTTTTTTTCAAAAAAGTGCTAGACAAGGTATTGGGAAATCATTAATATACGCCCCTGCAACGACGCAGTAACGCGTTCGTAGCTCAGTTGGATAGAGCGTTGGCCTCCGGAGCCAAAGGTCGCAAGTTCGAATCTTGTCGAGCGCGCCAGAAGTCAATGCGGTAAACAACTAATCAATGGTGGCTATAGCTCAGTTGGTAGAGCCCTGGATTGTGATTCCAGTTGTCGTGGGTTCGAATCCCATTAGCCACCCCATCTTCTCTTAATTGAGAAATCTGACGGCGAGTAGCGCAGCTTGGTAGCGCAACTGGTTTGGGACCAGTGGGTCGTAGGTTCAAATCCTATCTCGCCGACCAATTTATTTTTTGCTCTTTAACAATATATCAGACAATCTGTGTGGGCACTTGTTGATTGAC
>CAKAQT010000154.1:0-3647 GCA_916720325.1 Parahaemophilus parainfluenzae | reverse complement strand
TTATCGGTACAACCTCTAGCCGTATTCCTTACGATCAAATCGATAACATGGAAGTCACCCCGGAAGAAGTAGATATCTTATTCCGTGAAGGTGAAAAACTCGCGCCAAGCTTGCGTCATACTCGTGTATTACGTGCTTATGCCGGTGTGCGTCCTTTAGTGGCGTCTGATGATGATCCATCAGGTCGTAACGTAAGTCGCGGTATCGTGTTACTTGACCACGCAGAGCGTGATGGCTTAGACGGCTTTATCACGATCACTGGTGGTAAATTAATGACTTATCGCTTAATGGCTGAATGGGCAACGGATCTGGTTTGTAAAAAACTCAACAAAACAGCACGTTGTACAACCGCTGAGCGTCCATTGCCAGGTTCAACCGAAAGCCGCGCAGAAACCAATCAGAAAGTGATTTCACTTCCAAGTACAATTCGTTATTCAGCCGTGTATCGTCATGGTTCTCGCGCAACTCGTTTATTAGATAAAGAACGTCTCGATCGTTCAATGGTGTGCGAATGTGAAGCCGTGACAGCGGGTGAAGTCCGTTATGCCGTTGATGAATTAAATGTGAATAACTTAGTGGATTTACGTCGCCGTACTCGTGTGGGTATGGGGACTTGCCAAGCTGAGCTTTGCGCATGCCGTGCGGCGGGCTTAATGAACCGTTTTGAAGTGGCAACACCTCGTCAATCGACCACACAATTAACCGCTTTCATGGAAGAGCGTTGGCGCGGTATTGAGCCTATTGCATGGGGTGAGGCGATTCGTGAAGCGGAATTTACTTCATGGATGTATGGCAGTGTGTTGGGCTTAAACGATGTTCAACCGCTTGAAACTGACAAACAGCAAGGGACGGATAACAATGAATTTTGATGTAGTGATTATTGGTGGCGGCCTTGCAGGTTTAACTTGCGGCATCGCTCTACAAGAACAAGGCAAACGTTGTGTCATTATCAATAACGGCCAAGCAGCGATTGATTTTGCATCCGGCTCATTAGATTTATTAAGCCGTTTACCAAATGGTGCGTTTGTTAAAAATATTCCTGAAAATTTGACCGCACTTGCCGCTCAATTACCACAACACCCTTATAGCATTATGGGTGCTGAACGTGTATTAGCGAAAGCGCAAGATTTCGAAAAATTAGCGGAATCATTGAATTTAGATTTAATTGGCTCAAGTGCAGAAAATCATCTTCGTGTAACGGGGTTAGGTAGCTTACGAGGTGCATGGCTTTCACCAAATAGCGTGCCAACTGTGCAAGGCGAAAACCCATTCCCTTATAAAAAAATTGCGGTTTTAGGCATTGAAGGCTATCACGATTTCCAACCAGAATTATTGGCAGATAACCTTACGCTCAATCCACAATTTGCCCATTGTGAAGTGAAAACGGGCTTTTTAAATATTCCTGAATTAGATCAGTTACGTGCAAATTCGCGCGAGTTCCGCAGTGTAAATATTGCACAAGTTTTAGAATATAAACTGAAATTTGATGATCTTGTAGCTGAAATGAAAGAAGCAGCGAAAGGTAATGAAGCCATTTTCTTGCCAGCATGTTTCGGCTTAGAAAATCAAGAGTTTATGGAGTCACTTCGTAAAGCAACTGGCTTGCCATTATTTGAATTGCCAACTTTACCACCTTCTTTATTAGGTATGCGTCAACGTATTCAATTACGTCATCGTTTTGAGAAATTAGGCGGACTCATGATGAATGGTGATAGTGCATTAAAAGCGCATTTTCATGGCAACAAAGTTCGTGCTATTCAAACGCGTTTGCACGAAGAGGAAGAAATCACGGCAGAACATTTTGTCTTAGCTTCTGGCAGTTTCTTCAGTAAAGGTTTAGTTTCTGAATTCGATAAAATCTACGAGCCTGTATTCTATTCTGACATCATCGGAGTGGAAGGTTTTAAAGATACGGATCGTTTTACTTGGACAGATCACCGTTTCTCAAATCCACAACCGTATCAATCTGCAGGCGTGGCGATTAATGCGCAATGCCAAGTACAAAAGAGCGGTCAATTTTTAACGAATTTATATGCGGTGGGTAATGTGATTGGTGGTTTCAATGCCCTAGAACTCGGTTGTGGTTCAGGCGTGGCAGTGGTAACAGCGCTTGCTGTTGCTGATGAAATTCTTCACAACACACATTAAGGAGGCGTTATGAACATTCAACAATTAATTGATAATGCAAAACAATCCCTTAATGCACCACAACATCATCATGCCTTTGATGAAAGCTTTGAGAGCTGCATTAAATGTACAGCTTGTACAGCAGTGTGTCCGGTTTCGCGCCAGAATCCAAACTATCCAGGTCCAAAACAATCAGGTCCAGATGGTGAGCGTTTACGCTTAAAATCAGCCGAGCTTTATGATGAAGCATTGAAATACTGTACCAACTGTAAACGTTGTGAAATTGCGTGTCCGTCTGATGTAAAAATTGGTGATATTATTGTTCGCGCAAGAAACAAATACATTGCTCAACAACACAAGCCAGCAGTGCAAAAATTACGTGATGCGATTTTAAGTAACACCGATATTATGGGTTCACTTAATACACCACTTGCGCCGATTGTGAATACCATCACTGGTTTGAAAGCGACAAAATTTGTGTTGGAAAAAGCATTAAAAATCAGCCGTCATCGTACGTTACCAAAATATTCTTTTGGTACGTTCCGCAGCTGGTATATGAAAAAAATGTTGGAAAGCCAACAAAAATTCGAACGCAAAGTGGCGTATTATCACGGTTGTTATGTGAACTACAATAATCCACAATTGGGTAAAGAATTTATTCAAGTCTTTAATGCCATGGATATTGGCGTGGTGTTATTGGAAAAAGAAAAATGCTGTGGCTTGCCATTGAGCGTAAACCAATTCCCAGAACGCGCGAAAAAAATTGCGCAATTTAACACCGATTATATCGGCAAAATGGTGGATGAAAATGGCTTAGATGTGATCAGCGAAGCATCAAGTTGTGCCTTAAATTTACGTGATGAATATCATCATATTTTAGGTATCGACAATGCGAAAGTTCGTCCGCATATTCACATGGTGACACCATTCTTATATCAACTCTTTAAAGAAGGTAAAACCTTACCGCTTAAACCATTGAAATTGCGTGTGGCTTATCACACTGCATGTCACGTGGATAAAGCGGGTTGGGCACCATACACCTTGGAAGTGTTAAAACAAATTCCAGGTTTAGAAGTGGTGATGCTCCCATCACAATGTTGTGGTATTGCAGGAACATACGGTTTCAAAGAAGAAAACTACGAGGTTTCCCAATCTATCGGTAAAAACTTATTCGATAACATCAATGCAGGCGGATTTGATTACGTGATCTCTGAATGCCAAACTTGTAAATGGCAGATAGATATGTCATCTAACGTGACTTGTATCCATCCATTGACGTTATTGTGTATGTCGATGAATCAAGCTTAGTGAAAAGAGCGGAAACTGATAAAAAAGTGACCGCTCTTTTTGTTATTTAATCCAATATGGAGAATTAATTATGCAAAAAATCTTCAAGGTTTCTTTACTTGCTGTGCTTTCATCTCTTGCAGTAAACAGCTTCGCCAGCACGGCAGAAGTGAAAGTACTTGAGCCTCAATTAAATTATCAACAACTTCTTACTCAAAGACAGGTTGTGGATG
>CAKAQT010000153.1:0-3649 GCA_916720325.1 Parahaemophilus parainfluenzae | reverse complement strand
ATTGGTTCGATGTTGTATTAGTTCTCGTGGCGGCATTGGTATTGAGTTTACTCGCCAGTCTTTATCCAGCTAGTCGAGCGGCAAAATTACAGCCAGCTCAAGTATTGAGTAATCACTAATAAAAAATCAGGGATTAAGCATTTAATCCCTGATTTTTTTATTGTTCAACCGTTAATTATTATTGGTTTTCTTTATCTGTTTTTAATAAGCCAGATGAGCCTTCAGAATAATCACGAGGAGGCTCTTCAGATTTACTTTCTGATGAGGCAGTCACCAATTGCTGGGTAAATAAACCTTTGTCGGCGGGTTTACTGCCAAGCAAGGTTTCAGATGAAGCGGCATAGTGACGGTACAGTTTTTGATAATCACCAATTAAGGTTTTAAATAATTCAGCACTTTCTGCGAAATGTTTTTCAAGTTGTGCTTGTTTATCACTTAATTGTGTTTTTACTTCTTTAAGTTCAGCTTCAGTTTGAACTTGTTTTTTAACAGAACCTTTTGTTAAACGTAACAGCAAATAGCCTAAGATTACGCCAACAACAAGCCCAATCACAGCGGCTTGCCATATTTCTGGTATCCATGATTGCATACATTACTCCTTCTTTTGAATTCAGTGTTTAGTGTAAAGGAAAAACAAAAAAGTTTCTTTGCGGTTGATCACATTTTGAAAAAGCTGTGCTTACACAGCTGCAATAATTACGATCTCAACTTTCCAATCAGGATCTGCAAGTTTCGCTTCTACCGTTGCTCGGCTTGGTGGGTTTTGGCTATCTACCCATTCATCCCATGCTTGGTTGAGTTGAGCATAATCCGCCATATCAGCAAGGAAGATTTGCGAGGTAAGAATTTTACTTTTTTCCGAACCAATTTCTGCCAATAATTTATCGATCAGTGAAAGGACTTCTTTGGTTTGCTCGTAAGCATTTTGCTTAACGGTTTTTTCCGGTACTTGGCCTGCAAAATAGGCAGTATTGTTATGAATAACGACTTCAGAAAAGCGTTTGCTTGGTTGAATGCGTTGAATCGACATAATGGCTCCTTTTTGATGAAGATAATTCCATTCTAAAGGCGGTTTTAGACTTTGTAAATCAAGAAATTGTGGGATAAAATAATTGAGAATTTTTATCAACTAAAGGAAACTATGAAACTCCTGATTTCGAATCAATATGGCGCCATTGTGATGGCATTATTGCCTTTTGTTTACGGTATGTTATTAGCTTCACCTGTTTGGGGGCATTTCTTTTTGCTTTTAGCCTGGTTCACCATGTATTTGCTGAGTTATCCTATGCTTAGTCTCTTTAAAGGCAAAAACATGGCGGAATATAAAAAGTGGACCATCATCTATGGGGTTGCGGCTTTTTTATTTGCGCTTCCTGCCATTTTTTATAACTGGCAAATTCTTTTCTTTATTGCCGCCATGTTTCCTTTTGTGTTGGTGAGTATCTATTACACCAAGAAAAAAGATGAACGCAATCTTCTCAATGATTTAGCAGGTATTGCAATTTTTGCCCTTGCAGGCATGGGATCCTATTATTTTTCTGACCGCACTTTTGATGAGAAAATCTGGTGGGTAGCATTGTACCCAAGTCTCTTTTTTATAGGCACGACGCTTTACGTCAAATCAATGATGCGTGAACGTAAAAATCCGCTTTATCTCAAAGCCTCCATTATTTTCCACGTGCTTTGTGTACTCGGTTGCTTGTTTACCCAACAATATGTCTTATCACTTGCTTTTGTGCCGGCGTTAATTCGCGCTATTTATTTACCAACCAAGAAACTTTCGGTTAAGCAAGTCGGTCTAATAGAATTCGGAACATCCGCCATTTTTTTGATTATTTTATTGATAGCGACATTATAAGATGAAGACATTAGCCAAACTTTTACTCCTCGCCACGCTCACCTTAAGCAGTTCAGCATTTGCCATGAAAACCATTGATTTGGTCGATAAAGCGCAAATGACGGATCAGCAAAAAATGGATCTGGCGCAAAAACTGGCTGAGAAACAAGATTGGAAAGCCGTTTTTGAAATTATGTATCCTCTTGCGTTGGAAGGTAATTTACAAGCGCAAAGCAATTTAGGGATGCTTTATAATTTAGGCCGTGGAGTGGATGAAAATAAAGAGTTGGCTTATTGGTGGTTTAGCGAAGCTGCTGAGCGAGGCAGTATTAAAGCTATTAATAATTTGGCAGTGATGTATTTCAACGGCAACAACTATGTGAAACAAAATACCGCTCAAGCGATTAAATTATTTGAAGCCAGTGCAACAAAAGATCCTGATGCCATGCTTACATTAGGGGAAATTTATACCAATCAGAAGGAATTTACCAAAGCCTTTGAATGGTTTCAAAAAGCCGCAAATGCGGGTAGTAATGAGGGGCGATTCCGTTTGGCTCGTTTGTACGAGGAAGGGATAGGGACACAAGTGAATATTGGCTTGGCCAAATTACTTTATTTGGAAATTATGAATACGGCGAAAAAGGATGAAATCAAAGAAATCGCCAGACAGCGATTACAACGTTTAAGCTTGTATTAAGAAAAAGTGCGGTTGATTTTAACCGCACTTTTTTTATTTCACCTCCGCCCCTTTTAACCAGCGTCTGACCCAACTGCGGTTTGGCATTAAGTTATGAATCAAATCTTCACTCATTGGTAAGGGTTCGCCATAAATTAAGGAAGCTAGTGTTTCCCCTAACAACGGTGCAGAGGTTAATCCTCGTGAGCCTAATGCGCCGATTAAATAGAGATTAGGGTAGTTTTCGGCTTGTTCTATTGGCTGTTTACGGCGGCGCAAATTAAACAAATTCTGATATTGTGTTTGCTGAGCTGAAAAATGCGGAACAGCCCCCATCATTGGGGTGAGATCACGTACCGAACAACGCACACCGATTCGAGCAATATTACCTGATGTATCTACTTCTTTTGTCCAATCTTCAGGGATATTTTGCTGAATTTTTTGTTGGTTTTCTTGTTGTTCGGTTAGGCTAAATTCACGAGTCGCATTATCACGAACATGACTTGCGCCAATACAATGACTGGCTTTCGCTTGATCGACTGGCGTAAGATAGCCGTCATAGCACAACACGGTTTTGAGTTTAAGTAAGTTTTCCGATGTCGGAATTTCGCTCACTTGTCCGCGAACAGGATAGAGTGGCAGTTTTTGTGTTTGTTCAAACTCAGTGAGTTTATGTCCGTTTGCTAAAACAACCACTTCATGGCAGAAAGTTTCATTTTCAGCTGTGGTGATTTGCCAACCGTGTTCTGTTTGCGAAAGTGCGGTTACTTTTTGTGATGTTTTAATCTGGACACCTTGTTTCTCTAAAAAGGCAAAAGCATGCTGAACTAACTGACGTGGTGCAAGCCAAGCGCCTTGAGGAATAAAACCGCCCCCAAAAGGTAACGGTAAACCCACTTTTTCACTTAATTCAGATTGGCTTAAAGACTGATATAAATCAGAAGGTAAATTCAGCTCAGCGATTTTACTTAATTTACTTTCAGCTTTGTCGCTGTAAGCACAAAGCGCGACACCGCAAAATTCATGTTCAAATTCGATTTTGTGCTGAATTGCCCATTGTAGGAATTGATGGCCATAGGCAAAGGCATGAATATAAAAACGAATATTGCGTTCGTTATCATCACTCAGTTGCGGAT
>CAKAQT010000152.1:0-3675 GCA_916720325.1 Parahaemophilus parainfluenzae | reverse complement strand
GATTTGTGACTTTGATCACAGTATTGCAGAAAAAAATTCAGTACTATGCTTGCAACTCGATGATAGATGTTTTTAGTAGCGGGTTAATAATCATGGACTTTAAACCTAACATAATAGGAGATTTATTATGGCATACTATCCAGCAGAACCGTTCCGTATTAAAAGTGTTGAACCTGTTTCAATCTTACCAAAAGCAGAACGTGAAAAAGCGATGAAAGCGGCAGGCTTCAATACCTTCTTACTTGATTCAAAAGATGTTTATATCGACCTTTTAACCGATAGCGGTACAAATGCAATGAGTGACCGTCAATGGGCCGGTATTATGATGGGTGATGAAGCTTATGCAGGTAGCCGCAACTTCTATCATTTACAAGAAACAGTTCAAGACTTATTTGGTTTCAAACATATTGTGCCAACTCACCAAGGTCGTGGTGCTGAAAATATTCTTTCTCGTATCGCGATTAAACCGGGTCAATACGTACCAGGTAATATGTATTTCACAACCACTCGTTTCCACCAAGAAGCCAATGGCGGTATTTTCTACGATATCATTCGTGATGAAGCGCATGATGCGACATTAGATGTGCCATTTAAAGGCGATATTGATATTAAAAAATTAGAAAAATTAATTAACGAAAAAGGCGCTGAAAATATTGCTTATGTGTGCTTGGCGGTAACAGTAAACTTAGCAGGTGGTCAACCGGTTTCTATCGCAAACATGAAAGCCGTTCGTGAATTAACCGCAAAACACGGCATTAAAGTGTTCTACGATGCAACTCGTTGTATTGAAAATGCTTATTTCATTAAAGAACAAGAACCAGGCTATCAAGATCGTTCAATCAAATCTATCGTTCAAGAAATGTTCAGCTATGCAGATGGTTGTACAATGAGTGGTAAAAAAGACTGCTTAACCAATATCGGTGGTTTCTTATGTATGAATGATGAAGAATTGTTCATGAAAGCGAAAGAATTGGTTGTTGTGTTCGAAGGTATGCCGTCTTACGGTGGTATGGCTGGTCGTGATATGGAAGCAATGGCGATCGGTTTGAAAGAAGCAACTCAGGAAGAGTACATTGAACACCGTGTTAAACAAGTACGTTACCTCGGTGAAAAATTAAAATCAGCGGGTGTGCCGATTGTCGAACCAATTGGTGGTCATGCGGTGTTCTTAGATGCTCGTCGTTTCTGTCCACATTTGAAACAAGAAGAAGACTTCCCAGCACAAGCATTAGCGGCAGCAATCTATGTTGAATGCGGTGTGCGTACAATGGAACGTGGTATTATTTCAGCTGGTCGTGATATCAAAACTGGTGAAAACCATCATCCAAAACTCGAAACTGTACGTATTACTATTCCGCGTCGTGTTTACACCTATGCACACATGGATTTAGTTGCTGATGGTATTATCCACTTATTCAAACATAAAGAGGATATTAAAGGGCTTCGTTTCGTGTATGAACCAAAACAATTACGTTTCTTCACTGCACGTTTTGAACAAAAATAGGCCTACCGCCCTTACCTCAGTAACGGGGTAAGGGCTTTTTGTATCTAAAAAATATTTGGTTAATGAGAAAAATGCGAAAACATTCTAATGACATTGTAGTTTGATGTATTGTCAAATAAGGAAGTGACTAGCCTTTCTACGATAATCGGAAAGGAGAAAACTTATGAACAAAACATTGGGAAGTACCTTGATTACCTCAGGGACGATGATTGGGGCAGGGATGCTTGCCATGCCTCTCACCTCTGCAGGAATAGGTTTCACGTTTACAGTTGTTCTACTTGTTCTTTTATGGATTCTGCTCACCTATAGCGCATTATTATTTGTTGAGGTTTACCAAACTGCTGAACATGATGCCGGTATTGGCACGCTTGCCGCACAGTATTTTGGTCGACCAGGACGAATTGTCGCAACCAGCGTATTAATGATTTTCCTTTATGCATTACTTTCCGCCTATGTAACCGGTGGTGGTGCAATTCTTGCTTCAACTTTACCTGATTTTGCGACACCCGATCTCAAAATGAAAGGTTCTATCCTGGCATTTACGATCTTCTTTGGTATCTTCGTAGCAATTGGCACAAGCTTTGTGGATGCCTTAAATCGCTTCTTATTTATCGCGATGATTGCGGCTTTATTTATTGTGCTTGGATTGATGATTCCAGAAATTAAAATCGATAACTTAATGGCCATGCCAATTGATAAAGCGCTATTGATTTCGGCTAGCCCGGTTTTCTTTACCGCCTTTGGTTTCCACGGTTCAATTCCTTGCTTAAATAAATATTTAGAAGGTGATGTAAAAGCCTTAAGATTTTCTATTATTGTAGGCTCTGCAATCACATTAGTGGGTTATCTTTTATGGCAATTTTCTACTCACGGTGTGTTAAGCCAAAGCCGATTCTTAGAAATCCTTAATCAAGATCCAACATTAAATGGATTGATTGAAGCCGTTCGAGTGATTACAGGCAGCACCATTATTGCGGCTGTCGTGAAAATCTTCTCTGCCTTAGCTCTGATTACCTCATTCTTAGGGGTCGCACTAGGTTTACTAGAATGTATTGACGACTTATTAAAACGTGCCTTCAATATTTCAGCAAACCGTTTAAGTTTAGGTTTCTTAACGTTCCTTCCGCCATTGCTCTTTGCATTCTTCTATCCAGAAGGCTTCATCCTTGCATTAGGTTATGCAGGACAAATGTTTGCTTTCTATGCAGTGGTATTGCCGGCAGCATTGGTTTGGAAAGCTCGCCATCAACATCCAAACTTACCTTATCGTGTGCCGGGTGGTTCAGGGTTCCTACTCTTTGTCTCAATTCTAGGGATTATTATCGTGAGTATCCCATTCCTAATTAAATTAGGGGTATTGCCTGAAGTAGTGGGTTAATAACACGATTAAAATAAAAAGTGCGGTTAATTTTAACCGCACTTTTTTATGCTTTTTCTTTGATCGCTTTGAGATAGCGATATACGCTAGGTTCTGAGATTTTCAAATATTTAGCGACCATCGGAATGGCGCCTTTGATATTAAAAATCCCCTTATCAAATAAGACTTTAATGGCGTTTTCCCGCTGTCTTAAGCTGAGTGGTTTATCGGAATGTAATAGAGTGAAATCAAGGTATTCACAAAGGATATCTTCGATGGAGTTTTCGAGTTTTTCTTTATTAATTATTTCAGCTTCTTCCACTTCGGCAAAGGCAGCGTCAATACCTAAAATATTGACGAAGTTTCCGAGGTTCTCTAGTGAAATTAATTTGGTCATCACATCAACCAACTCAGAGGTATCATGATTAATACAAAGGATGCCTTCTAATTTATCCCCGTTTTTTATGAAATAAGTTGCACCTCGAATGACCTTTTCGGAATCTGCCACAGCTTTGTAGTTAAAGACAAAATCTTTATCTAAATATACTTTATCTTGCAACAAACTAGAACCAAAAGAACTAAGTGGAGAGGAAAGGGTCCGCCCGCTAACGTGGCTATTCGCAATGGCTTCCATATGAGCCTTATTCTTATCAAAAGAATGAAATACGACTTCGTATTTAGGGCCGAGAACATTTCCCAAAAAATGGGTTAGGCCAATAAAATATTTCTTTTGTACGTTATTCATACCAACTTAATCTCATTAATTTCAGCTTGCTATAGGTATTCTATAACCGCTTATTTTTTATAGCAAATA
>CAKAQT010000151.1:0-3693 GCA_916720325.1 Parahaemophilus parainfluenzae | reverse complement strand
TATCCTCTAAAATTATGATTTTTTTGACCGCACTTTTTGCGGCTATAAATGAAAACGGGCGAATTATAGCCGTTTTTGGCATTAGACGAAAGATTAAAATGGTATTTTGTTGAAATACCCATTATTTTTTCAATAATTCGATTATAATATTTCAAAAAGTAGATCTGGTAGAAATTAATTTAGCATTCGAAACCAGTAAGATCTAAGCCTTATATGACATCCACTTTCAAGAGGACTGTTCTATCGAAAAAGGCTAAAGCAAACTTTACTTAGATTTTCGTCAATTTGTATGTCAACCAATGACTTCAACCCAAGGGTTATTTATGGCTATACCTAAAATAATTGTAATTAGTTTAAAAAATTCAACAAGAAGAGAAAATATTGCTAAACGCCTTTCTGGTTTGGGGTTAGACTTTACTTTTTTTATTCAACAGATGGAAAGAAACTGCCCGCTTCCGTATTAGGATACCTCGATTATAATTTCTCCCCTAAATACTATTTATCATCTAAGTCATTAAAGTTTATGGACATATGATGGGAAACAATATGAATAAGCTAAAAGCCCTAAGGTTAAAAATCGGGAAATTGATACTTGATAAATCGTCAAGAGCAACCCCCCCCCAAAGTTTAGAACATCCTAAGAGTTTCTTATTTTTGCGACAAGATGGGAAAATTGGCGACTATATCGTTAGTTCTTTTGTTTTTCGGGAGATAAAGAAATTTAACCCCTTGATAAAGATTGGTGTCATCTGCACGAAACAGAACGCTTATCTGTTCCAAAAAAATCATAATATTGATGAGATTTATCTTGTAAAGAAAAGAAGCATTCTCGACTACATTAAGACAGCACTGCTTATTAGAAAAGAAAGATACGATGTTGTCATTGATCCAACCATTGTACTTAGAAACCGAGACTTGTTGCTATTGAGAATACTCAATGCGCGTAATTATATAGGCTATAGAAAAGCGGATTATAATATTTTTAATATAAATATTACTAAAGACGGCCATTTTTCAGAGATTTATAAAGAGGCTTTAGCCCAGTCAAATATCAGTCTAAGTGATGAAAGCTATGATATTCCGCAAGATGGCTCAACTAAAGAAGAAATTCTTCAGTTTATTACTGATAACAAGTTAAATAATTACATTACAATTAACTTCTATGGCGCGGGGAAAAATAGAAAATTTAACGATGCCCATATTATAGATTACTTAGCATATATTAGAAATCATCGTAAATGCCCATTGGTCTTACTCTCAACACCAGATACTCATGAGCATTTAAGTAGAATCGCTAATCAATTTGACGATGTGTTTGTTTATCCAAATTCTCGCACAACGATCTATCATACAATTGAGTTGATTAGAAACTGTACTCTACTTATTTCGGTTGATACATCAACTATTCATATTGCTTCGGGTTTAAATAAACCTATAATTTGTTTTTACTCGCAAGACAAAGAAAATTTTACGCATTGGCATCCCAATTCTAAAAATGTATGCCATATTATTCATTACCGTGATAATGTTAATGCTCTCTCTCCGAGAGAAATAAAACCAGAATGGCTAGATATTTAAAGATACCAACCACAAACTGTATCATTTATTAGATTATTTTTATGAATTCAAAAAAACACTTAGGTCATACCGCCCGTAAACGCTTTGGACAAAACTTTTTACATGATACCTCTGTGATTCAAGGTATCGTGGCGGCAATTCATCCACAACCGAATCAATTCTTAGTAGAAATTGGCCCAGGGCTTGGTGCATTAACGGAGCCTGTTGGAGAGCTTGTCGATCATCTTACGGTGGTCGAGCTTGACCGAGATTTAGCTGAACGTCTACGTCATCATCCATTTTTACATCAAAAACTCACCGTTATTGAAACGGATGCCATGCAATTTGATTTTGGTGAACTTTATACAAAAGAACATTTAGCAGAAAAAGGTCAGAAATTACGCGTGTTTGGTAACTTGCCTTACAACATTTCTACCCCATTGATGTTCCACTTGTTTAAGTATCACGATGTGATTCAAGATATGCACTTCATGCTACAAAAAGAAGTGGTGAAACGCTTATGTGCAGGACCAAATAGCAAAGCTTACGGTCGTTTAACCATTATGGCGCAATATTTCTGCCAAGTGATGCCTGTACTTGAAGTACCACCTTCCGCATTTAAACCAGCACCGAAAGTGGATTCAGCTGTTGTACGTTTAATTCCGCATAAAGAATTACCGCACCCTGTAAAAGATTTATATTGGCTGAACCGTGTTTGCTCCCAAGCATTTAATCAACGTCGTAAAACATTGCGTAATGCTCTCTCAACACTATTTTCACCTGAAAATCTGACCGCACTTGGTATTGATTTAAATGCACGAGCAGAAAATTTAGCTATCGCAGATTATGCACGCCTAGCGAACTGGTTGGCGGATAATCCACCAGCTGATATCAATAAAGATGAAATCTTAGATTCAGAAGAGTAAAAGAGCGGTCAAAAATGGCAACCTATTTCGTCGGTGATTTACAAGGCTGTTATGATGAATTACGGCTTTTATTAGAACGAGTAAACTTCAATCCTGTGCAAGATAAACTTTATCTTGTGGGAGATCTCGTGGCGCGTGGAGATAAATCACTTGAATGTCTTCGTTTTGTAAAATCACTTGGAAGTGCGGCGCAGACTGTCCTTGGTAATCACGATCTGCATCTAATTGCAACCGCACTGGGTATTAAAAAAGTGAAGCCTCGTGATCGTGTCGATGCTATTTTTAATGCGCCCGATTTTGATGAACTCATTGACTGGTTACGCCATCAACCCTTACTTGTGCATAATGAAAAATTAAACTTTCTAATGGCGCATGCAGGCATTTCGCCAGATTGGGATTTGGAAACCGCGAAATCTTGTGCTGCTGAAGTGGAACAGATTTTACAGCATGGCGATTTTCATTATCTCATTGAAAATATGTATTCAGAACAACCCGATCGTTGGTCGCCAGATTTGCAGGACTTAGCACGTCATCGTTACATTATTAATGCGTTCACTCGAATGCGTTTTTGCTATTCAGATCATCGCTTTGATTTTGCCTGTAAATCCTCTTTGAAAGATGCACCGGCGGAGCTTATACCTTGGTTTAATTTGGATAATCCTCTTTATAAACAGATCCCGATTGTATTTGGGCACTGGGCAAGTTTAGTCGATGAGAATCTCCCTCAAGGTATTTATGCCTTAGATACAGGTTGTGTGTGGAATAATCGAATGACTCTGTTGCGTTGGGAAGATAAACAGCTCTTCACACAAAGTGCGGTCAAAAATTACTGTGATTTTTAAGGAAACACGATGCTCTCACTTAATGCTGAATCTTGCGAACTGTTCAATATTCCTTTCTACCAATTCGCCCAGATGAAGAAATTTTGTCCGGAAGATATTCCTGCGCTCAAAGCTAATTACAAATTACATTGGGATAATTGGAAAGCGATTATCCAAGAAGTTGCAAAGCAACTCGGCATGCCTTTTGCAAAACCGCATATTGAAAGTTGGACCAATGGTTGGCAAGTCCGCGCGCATTTCTTCGCTTATTTTAAATATGAGTTTAATCAGAATTCTGCAGCCATTTTTTCGGTGCTATTAAATCGTCGTCGGTTAAGAGTGTGTTTAGATTGGCATTGCTATCGTGCAGATCGCTCACAAATTAATGT
>CAKAQT010000150.1:0-3704 GCA_916720325.1 Parahaemophilus parainfluenzae | reverse complement strand
GAGTTATTTGGATTACCTGCAGAAGAATTGCTTTATCGTTTATATCACGAAGAAGTGGTGGAAGTTTTTGAACCGCAATCAGTTTCTTTCTTCTGTGGTTGCTCACCGGAGCGTTCAGGGGCTGCATTATTACTGATTCCAGAAGCTGAAATTGAGGAAATCTTAGAAGAGCATAAAGGCAGCATTGATATGCAGTGTGAATGTTGTGGCACGCATTACTTCTTCAATAAAGAAGCTATTGATAAACTTAAACAAGCCCAATAAGAAAAATCCCCGTTCATGATAACGGGGATTTTTTTATGCTCTTTTATTGTTGAACTTGTTCCAAGCAATGTTTGATGGCATCCGGAATCGAGCTACCATGATTTTTATTGGGAATGGAAATAAATTCCACGGAATTACCTTGTTTTTCCAATATTTCCGCCAATTGATGCGCATTGATTGTTCGCATTTGTTTCCGTTGATTAATACGCTGTAATTGTTCTTCAGTCATATTCGGATCCTGTTCAGGATGCTCTTCATAATAGCCTAATGTAATCAGAATATGTGATGGTTTTTGGCTAATCCATGGTTCATTTTGAGGTAAAAATGAGCCGTTCCCCCACCAAAGAGAAGGACTTGCCAAGGTGTAATATTGAAATAAATCCGGTTGATGGAAGAGCACGTACAATCCAAATAATCCACCAAAAGAATGCCCAAAGAAAAATTGTTTTTCCTTATTAATATCGAAATGCTGTTCAATATAAGGCTTTACGTCTTGTTGAATAAAGCGTAGAAAATCGGCGGCTTTTCCTCCTTTGGCGAATTCGGCACCTTCTGCCGGGAAAGTGTAGTCTCTCGTGCGTTCTTCAATGACATAAGCTTTATCTGATACATAACCGATACCGACAATAAGCGGGAGAGGTTTATTGGGATTAACCGCATTTACCGCCATTGGAAATTGAGCATTGCCATCTAAGGTGTAAAGTGCGGTCAGTTTTTGCGATGTTTTTGGTGGTACTGCAATAAACAAGCGGTAATGTTTTCCTTCAAAGGTAAAATCTTTTTGTTGAATTTGATACATTTTTTTCATGCTTTCTTGAATAGGTGGAATCTTAAAGTCAGGTTCTGCTTGCGTGCTTTGCGTAAACATCAGCAGACAAAATAAAAAGGGTAAACGCAGAAATGAGAACATAGGTATTGAGTCTTAAGTTGATAATGGTTCTCACTATAGCGGAAATATGATGGGTAAATCAACCTTGTTGTATTTTAGCCTCTTAAACCACCTAGAAAGGGGTAGGATTTTCCAATGAATGTTCAAAAATGAGATCTAGTTAACATTTTTTTTTTGACAATTCCCATACAATAAACATAGGAAAAATTTTTAAACTTTAATCAAGAGGTGAACTATGACTGATGTTAAAAACGTAATTAAAGAACTTGAAGCCGTTGGTATTCATGATGTTAAAGAAGTGGTTTATAACCCAAGTTATGAACAACTTTTTGAAGAAGAAACAAAACCTGGCTTAGAAGGCTTTGAAAAAGGGACACTTACCACAACTGGCGCGGTGGCTGTTGATACAGGGATCTTTACCGGTCGTTCACCGAAAGATAAATATATCGTTTTAGATGATACCACAAAAGATACAGTGTGGTGGACGTCTGATGTAGCGAAAAACGATAATAAACCAATGACTCAAGAAACGTGGTCAAGCTTGAAAGGTCTTGTGACTAAACAACTTTCTGGTAAACGTTTATTTGTGGTGGATGGTTTCTGTGGTGCAAGTGAAAAAGACCGTATCGCAGTGCGTATTGTGACGGAAGTCGCATGGCAAGCACACTTTGTGAAAAATATGTTCATTCGTCCTACAGAAGAACAATTAAAAACCTTTAAACCTGATTTCGTGGTGATGAATGGTTCTAAATGCACCAACCCGAACTGGAAAGAACAAGGTTTGAACTCTGAAAACTTCGTTGCATTCAACTTAACTGAGCGTATCCAATTAATTGGTGGTACTTGGTACGGCGGTGAAATGAAGAAAGGTATGTTCTCAATGATGAACTACTTCCTACCACTTAAAGGTGTAGGTGCAATGCACTGTTCTGCTAACGTAGGTAAAGACGGTGATGTAGCAATCTTCTTCGGTTTATCAGGTACAGGTAAAACCACACTTTCTACCGATCCAAAACGTGAATTAATCGGTGACGATGAGCACGGTTGGGATGATGTAGGTATCTTCAACTTTGAAGGTGGTTGCTACGCGAAAACTATCCATCTTTCTGAAGAAAATGAGCCAGATATCTATCGTGCAATCCGTCGTGATGCATTATTAGAAAACGTCGTGGTTCGTGCAGATGGTTCAGTTGATTTCGATGATGGTTCTAAAACTGAAAATACTCGTGTGTCTTACCCAATTTATCACATTGATAATATTGTTAAACCAGTATCTCGTGCAGGTCACGCAACGAAAGTAATTTTCTTAACTGCGGATGCATTCGGTGTGTTACCTCCAGTGTCTAAATTGACACCAGAGCAAACCAAATACTACTTCTTATCTGGTTTCACCGCTAAATTAGCCGGTACAGAGCGTGGTATTACTGAGCCAACGCCAACTTTCTCAGCATGTTTCGGTGCAGCATTCTTAACACTCCACCCAACACAATATGCTCAAGTGTTAGTTAAACGTATGCAAGCTGCCGGTGCAGAAGCGTATTTAGTTAATACTGGTTGGAACGGTACAGGTAAACGTATCTCAATTAAAGATACCCGTGGTATTATCGATGCCATCTTAGATGGTTCTATCGAAAAAGCAGAAATGGGTGAGTTACCAATCTTTAACTTAGCTATTCCAAAAGCATTACCAGGCGTAGATCCAGCGATCTTAGATCCACGTGATACTTATGCAGATAAAGCACAATGGGAAGCGAAAGCGAAAGACCTTGCTGGACGTTTTGTGAAAAACTTTGAAAAATATGCGACCAACGCAGAAGGTAAAGCACTTATCGCAGCAGGTCCAAAAGCTTAATTAGAGAATATCGTATCTAATTAAACATTTCTAAAAATAACCGCACTTTGATTTGTTAACCAAAGTGCGGTTTTTTTATATTAAGTTTTTTGCGAGTTATTCTTTTGCTACGGTAAGAATAGACCAAATATAAGCCAATATAACTAATACCGCAGAGACAGAAAACATGATGCTGACCACATCAACAAAAAAGAAACTTTCCAGAATCGGTTTAGTGAAGATGCGTTCCGCATATCTCGCGACAAAAGTGATGATATAAGCCCATAAAGCCCAGGTAACTAGATCTAGTACAAAGCTTTTGGCTTTAATCAGCAAGGGAAGGCTGCTACCTTTATTAATAACCATCAATTGTTGTAAAGTGGCGGTTGCCATTATTTAAACTCCTCTGTCAGGGCTTGTCCAGACAGCTAGCTTGGACTTGTTTCTAAAAATCGCTTTTGGGATTCCAACGAGTAACGTTACCGTATTAAGTAACCAATAAACATAGGGATACCAAATGCAGGAAATTCCATATTGGATCAATCCTTTTTCATAACGTGAATCAATGTATAAGCTTAAGAGACACTGTAAGAAGAAGGAAAAAAACATGATCGAGATATTTGTTTCAAACAATTCCATATTTTGAATGCCTATACCCAAAGTAATCTTGCGGTATAGTGCAAGCGCAACCAGTGCAACCAATAAGATTGCCCAAGTTGC
>CAKAQT010000149.1:0-3716 GCA_916720325.1 Parahaemophilus parainfluenzae | reverse complement strand
AATAAGGCATCGGCAATTTGGTTATCCGATTTTTTCATCATTTTTTTCAATAGCTCAGGCAATGGTTTAGATAAATGCTGGGCGAGTTTTTGTCCTTGTTGTGGCTTTTGTGGTTGTTTTACCTGACCGGTAAATTCAATACCAAGACGTTTTAATTGACGTTGAATAATGGCAGCAGCGTAGGCATCAGGATCTTGCACGGCGAAGCTAAGCCCAAATGGTTTAGTTTGGCGTGCAATACAGCCTTTTACTTGATAGCGATTATTGTCGTGAACAACGACGTCTAACTGGCAATAACCGGCTTCTTGCTGATCCACAATATAAACTTGCCCAAAAACTTGAATAGGGAATTGAGCGGGAACGTTAATTTTGACTGTTTCACCTACAGGTTGATTTGCATCTAGCTCGGCATAGAAACAGTTATTATCGATATTTGCTGCAGCAGGAGGGGAGTTAAAGCACATTGTAAGATCGTTCCAAATCCAACCTAACCCACGATCATGGCTAGCAAATACAGAGGTATCTAAAATAAGATCACCATTGATTTTCTGAATGCCTTGGTTTTTTAAATTAGCTAATAGGCTATAAAGTTGTCCGCTGGTCAGATCGGGATCGCCAGTAAATTGCACAACAAGATCGCCTTCTAAAACATTATTCTGAATTTTTCCGTTACTTAAAAGTGAGGTTTCAAACTGGAAGGCATCACCTAATACTAATTTAGCAGCAACGGCTGTGAACACTTTTTGCGTACTGGCAGGCAACATAAACGTTGAACCATTGTAGTCTGCGATAATTTGATCTTTATTGAGGTTTTTGGCAATGATACTGGCAGAAGCACCTTCAGGTAGGTATTGGGTAATAGAAGCCACATTAACTTCAGCCATAGAGGAAAAAGAAAAGCCGAGTGTGATAAGTGCCGCTTTAAGTGCGGTCGAAATAGAAGATTTTTTAGTCATTTTTAGTTCTGTTATGGTTGCTATTTTTCTCAAGACGAATAATAATAAGCTCCGAACTCAATAGAGTAAATCATTTTTTATTTTTCATTGACTGCGGCAAGGTTGCAAGACGTTGTCGTGGTTTTGTTTTTACCAAATTTCAAGGAAAAAGAATGAAACAAATTCCAATGACCGTGCGTGGTGCGGAGCTATTACGTCAAGAATTAGATTTCTTAAAGAATGAGCGTCGCCCTGAAATTATCAAGGCGATTGCTGAAGCACGTGAGCATGGTGACTTAAAAGAAAATGCAGAATATCACGCTGCGCGTGAACAACAAGGTTTTTGCGAAGGGCGTATTCAAGAAATTGAAAGCAAACTTGCAAATTGTCAGGTTATCGATGTCACTAAATTACCAAATAACGGAAAAGTTATTTTTGGTGCGACAGTTGTATTAGTGAATACCGATACTGATGAAGAAGTCACTTACCAAATTGTGGGCGATGATGAGGCAGATATTAAATCAGGTTTGATTTCTGTGAATTCACCGATTGCTCGTGGCTTGGTAGGGAAAGAGTTGGATGATACCGTGAATATTACCACACCAGGTGGAACGGTTGAGTTCGAGATTATTGAAGTAAATTACATCTAAAAAAACATCCCCTCAAATTGAGGGGATAACAATTATTTACGAGGCAGCTGGATTTTACCTTCCTCGCTTGGTCGATAAAGCACCAAAATATGTCCGATGGTTTGAACATTAGATGATTTGGTTTCACGAACAATCGCATCAATAATTAATTGTTTGGTTTCGCGATCTGCGCCAGCAATTTTTACTTTGATTAATTCGTGATGATTTAATGCATTATCGATTTCGGCTAATACACCTTCGGTTAAGCCGTTACCGCCAAGCATGACGACAGGGCTAAGGTGATGAGCGAGTCCTTTTAAAAATTGTTTTTGTTTTGTTGATAATATTGTCATAAGGAATCCTTTAAATAGATGAATATGAGTCAAAAAAAGACCGAAAAGAGCGGTCAGAAAAAACGTGGTTTTTCAGCACTTTTTGGTAAGTCTAGCCTTGAATTTGGCAGATTGTACCCAAATATAGACGAAACTACTACAAAAAATAGTACAAAAGAAAGAGATTATGGGAAAGAAAAAACGTTCGGCGAGTTCTTCTCGTTGGCTAAACGAACATTTTAAAGATCCGTTTGTTCAGAAAGCACATAAACAAAAATTACGCTCACGTGCTTACTTTAAGTTAGATGAAATTCAACAAACGGATAAATTGTTTAAACCGGGAATGACTGTGGTGGATCTCGGTGCTGCACCAGGTGGTTGGTCACAGTATGTTGTGAGCCAAATTGGTGGAAAAGGCAGAGTGATTGCTTGTGATATTTTGGATATGAACCCAATTGTCGGCGTGGATTTCCTGCAAGGCGATTTTCGTGACGAAAATGTGCTGAATGCATTATTAGAACGAGTTGGTGAAGCAAAAGTTGATGTAGTGATGTCTGATATGGCGCCAAATTTTAGCGGCATGCCATCTGTTGATATTCCTCGTGCAATGTATTTAGTTGAACTGGCTTTAGATATGTGTAAGCAAGTTTTGGCGAAAAAAGGCAGTTTTGTGGTCAAAGTATTCCAGGGAGAAGGCTTCGATGAGTATTTGCGTGAAATTCGTTCACTGTTTAGTATTGTAAAAGTACGTAAACCAGAGGCCTCTCGTGGACGTTCGCGTGAAGTTTATATTGTAGCGAGTGGTTATAGAGGCGAATAATTGCTTTGATAGCTTTTCATTGTGTCACGGATGAGATAGTATCTCGTTTTATTTTAATTAACTTAAGAAAGGCAGGTTAAACCTTGAACGATATGGTCAAAAATCTAGTTCTATGGGTTGTGGTAGCAATTGTCATGATGACAGCTTACCAAAGTTTTAATTCCAATGGCGTGAGTGACTCAACAGATTACACAACCTTTGTGTATGATGTGAGTAATAGTCAAGTGAAAGAAGCGCGTTTTGATGCGAATGAAATCACCGTGACCAAAAATGATGGTTCTAAATATATGACCGTCATGCCACCGTTGGAAGATAAAAAGCTCTTAGATGACTTACTAAATAAAAAAGTTAAAATCGAAGGTACGCCTTTTGAAAAACGCAGTTTATTATCACAAATTTTAATTTCGTGGTTCCCAATGTTATTCCTTGTAGGGGTATGGATTTTCTTCATGCGTCAAATGCAAGGTGGCGGTGGCAAGGCCATGAGTTTTGGTAAAAGCCGCGCTAAAATGCTGAACCAAGATCAAATCAAAGTGACTTTTGCTGATGTTGCAGGTTGCGATGAAGCAAAAGAAGAAGTCGGTGAAGTAGTTGATTTCTTGCGTGAACCGAAAAAATTCCAAAACCTTGGAGGTAAAATTCCAAAAGGGATTTTAATGGTAGGTCCTCCAGGTACAGGTAAAACCTTATTAGCAAAAGCTATTGCGGGTGAAGCAAAAGTGCCTTTCTTTACCATTTCAGGTTCTGACTTTGTAGAGATGTTTGTGGGTGTGGGTGCTTCTCGTGTACGTGATATGTTCGAGCAAGCGAAGAAAAATGCACCATGCTTAATCTTTATTGATGAAATTGATGCGGTAGGTCGTCAACGTGGTGCCGGCTTAGGTGGTGGACACGATGAGCGTGAACAAACCCTTAACCAAATGTTAGTTGAAATGGATGGTTTCGGTGGTAACGAAGGCGTAATCGTTATTGCTGCAACTAACCGTCCAGATGTACTTGA
>CAKAQT010000148.1:0-3749 GCA_916720325.1 Parahaemophilus parainfluenzae | reverse complement strand
ACTTTAAAGTCCATATCACCTAAGTGGTCTTCATCACCTAAGATATCTGAAAGAACCACGAATTTCTCTTCTTCTTTCACTAAGCCCATTGCGATACCTGCAACAGCGGCTTTGATTGGAACACCCGCATCCATTAATGCTAAAGACGCACCACATACAGATGCCATAGAAGAAGAACCGTTAGATTCAGTGATTTCAGATACAACACGCACGACATACGGGAATTCTGCAAGGCTTGGCATAACTGCCGCTACACCACGTTTTGCTAAACGACCGTGACCGATTTCACGACGTTTTGGTGAGCCGATCATACCGGTTTCACCTACAGAGTATGGAGGGAAGTTGTAGTGGAATAAGAAGTGATCTTGACGTTCACCCGTTAATTCATCAATGATTTGTGCATCACGTTCAGTACCTAACGTTGCAACGGCTAATGCTTGTGTTTCACCACGGGTGAAAATTGCAGAACCGTGAGTACGTGGTAATACACCAGTACAAATATCTAATGCACGAACGGTATCAACGGTACGACCATCAATACGTGGTTCACCTGCAATGATACGGCCACGAACGATTTGGCTTTCAAGTGCGGTGAAAATATCCACGATTTTACCTTCGCTGATTTCTTCATCTTCAGCTGTGATTTGTGCAATCACATCCGCTTTAATCGCATCGATTTGTTCGTAACGAGCTTGTTTTTCAGTAATGCGGTATGCATCGCCTAAACGTGCTTCTGCAATCGCTTTTACTTTGTTGATTAAATCTGTGTTTGGTTGTGGCGCAACCCAATCCCAACGTGGTTTGCCTGCTTCTTTGGCAAATTCTTTGATTGCTTCAATCACAACTTGTTGTTGTTGATGACCGAATACTACCGCCGCTAACATTTGTTCTTCAGTTAAAATGTCAGCTTCAGATTCAACCATTAATACGGCTTTGTCAGTACCTGCAACCACTAAGTCCAAACGGCTTTGTTTTTGTTCGGCCATAGTTGGGTTTAATACGAATTGGTTGTCGATAAAACCAACGCGTGCTGCACCGATAGGGCCATTGAAGGGCACACCAGATAAGGTTAATGCTGCAGAAGCACCAATCATTGCCACTAAGTCAGGGCTGATTTGTGGGTTGACAGAAACTACAGTTGCCACAACTTGGATTTCGTTGAAGAAACCTTCTGGGAATAATGGACGAATTGGACGGTCGATTAAACGTGCAATTAAAGTTTCGCCTTCAGATGGACGACCTTCACGTTTGAAGAAACCACCAGGGATTTTACCTGCCGCATAAGTACGCTCTTGGTAGTTTACGGTTAATGGGAAGAAGTCTTGACCTTCTTTCACATCTTTTTTAGCCACAACAGTCACGAATACCGTGGTATCGTCCATGCTTGCCATAACCGCAGCAGTTGCTTGACGTGCAATTGCGCCGGTTTCTAGAGTAACGGTATGTTGACCGTATTTAAATTGTTTAACAATTGGATTCACAATGTTTTCCTTCAAAATAATATTTAAAACAAAGCTTTATTTTCCAGATTGCGACTAGCAAAAGAAATCTTTCGAAAAAATGACCGCACTTTGGGCGTTTAAAAATTTCTTTTGATAGCCGCACGCTAATGCAGAAAATAAAGCTCGCTTATTATACAGAGTTTTAAATTTATTGGTAACTTTATTTAATATAAGCAACTTGTTATCATATTCTCATACAAATACATACGTAAGGAGACACTATGATTATCAGTGCATTAAATAACCCAAATTTCAAAGTGGGTTTACCAAAAGTTATCGCGGACATTTGCGATCATCTCAATACTTTAGATCTTGAAGCATTAGAAAATGGCCGTCATGATTTAAGCGAGCAAGTTTATATGAATGTCATGGAATTTGATACGGTTGAAGCGGATAGCAAACAAGCTGAACTTCACCATAAATATCTAGATATTCAATTACTTATTCGTGGTGAAGAAAATGTTGAAGTAAGCGCGACTTATCCAAACCTCAGCTTATACGATGAATATCGTGATGCCGATGACTACCAACTTACCCCGCAAATTGAAGATAAAAGCACGGTAACACTTTTACCAAAAATGTTCGCCGTCTTTTTCCCTTATGAACCCCATAAGCCGGGTTGCACCGTAAATGGCAAATCAAGTTTTGTGAAAAAACTGGTGGTGAAAGTACCGGTAGAATTGATTTAATTATTTCGATTCATTAAAGCAAAAGTGCGGTCAGAAATTTATGTATTTTTCTGACCGCACTTTTTTATTATTTAATCACCGTAATTGACCATTTCGCATCATCAATTTGCTCAAAGTTTGTGACTTCATAGCCTTCTTCTGCCGCCCAAGCGGGAATGGCCTCGGTGGCTTGTGTGCAGTCGAATTCAATTTCTAGGCCATCGCCTTTATTTAACTTAGCCATGGCTTCCTTAGCTTCAACGAGAGGAAAGGGGCAAACAAGGCCGAGTGTAGGTAATTTAACGATCATATAAACTCCTTATGATGCTTTTGATAATTTTAAACGTTGTGGACGAATAATGGTGAAGTAGGCGGCCACCCAAGTGCCGAGAATCATCAATGGCAATGAGACCCAACCTTGCCAAGAGAAAAAGGCTGTTTCGACTAAGCCATTACCGATAGAACAGCCACCCGCAAGGGTTGCGCCAATACCCATAAGAATACCGCCGAGTCCGCTGCGTAGAATCGTGGTGGCATCTGGTACACGGACACGGAATTCATTGCTCGCTTTAGCACCGATGAATGACCCGATAAAAATCCCTAAGACTAAGAATACGCCCCAGTTAATAAATTTACCGTCGCCAGTAACGAGGAATTGCATAATATTAGCTGATGGGCCGGTGATACCAAGTCCAAACTCACGACCAGTAGCAACACTGAGTGGCCAAGCGGCAAGCGCGATTAATCCAATTAACACGGCTGAGAAAAATGGGTGCCAGCGTTTTTCAAATAATAAGTGGGCAAGCCCCGTTTTCTTCGGTTTTAATGCCGCGACTTTTACGCTGGGTTTGCTGAGATGTTTATATACATAAAAGGCTGTCACTAAAGTTAATAGTGCCACTAACCACCAAGGTGAAATGCCGAATGTATCGTAAATGTTGCGTTGTTCGATATTGATGCTACGTAAAGTTTTATTGAATTCCCCTAATGGACCAGTACGCATGATGGCACTTAATAACATATAAGTGAATAACGCAACCCAACTGCCGACTAAGCCTTCTGCAGCGCGGTACCATGTACCTGTCGCACAACCGCCAGCAAGAACAATGCCGATACCAAATACAAAGGCACCGATAATCACCGCTAAAAAGGCAAAATTTTCAGCCGGATCGACATTTAATACACCGATTTCTTTTAAGAGGAAGAAACCGATGGATTGCACGGTAATCGCCAATAGAAGGGCTACAAACATTTTGTTATTTTTGGTGACATACATATCGCGAAATGCGCCGGTAATACAAAAGCGCCCACGCTGCATCACAAATCCGAGTAAAATTCCGCAAAGTAATCCGGTTAAAAGCATAAATATTCCTTCTCTTTTAGAACTAAGTAGGTCGGTATTTTCTAAAAAAATAAGAAGGTAGCGCCAATAACTTTTGGCTAGAAAATATGTTTTTTTGATATAAAAAAAGTGCGGTCAGAAATTGGTATATTTTTCTGACCGCACTTTATCGTAAGTTATCACGATATTAAGGGCAGGGTTTACTCACCATAATTTCAATCACTTGGCGATCGATGT
>CAKAQT010000147.1:0-3754 GCA_916720325.1 Parahaemophilus parainfluenzae | reverse complement strand
AAAGGCTCTTCACTTAAAAAAGCGTCTTGTGAAGGCGGAACCGCTTGCCATAAATCAAGTTTTTGCATAGCAAGCTGTAATTGTTGAAGATGAAGTTTTGTTTGATTACGCATGATTTTTCCTATTTATAAACAAGCGGCGTATTCTACGAGCATCAATTCATACTGTAAAGTACGGTCAGTTTTCGCGATGAATAATCGAAAAGTCAGAATACTGTTTATCTTCAATATTATTGACTAAGACACGTTCAACAGTTGCGGTTCTTGGCCCGACTTTTAACCAATCATAAAAGTGTTGCAGTTGGTCATCGTTGCCTTCCGCAATGATTTCGACACTGCCGTCTATACAATTTCTTACCGTACCTTTAATACCAATTTTCTCTGCTTCTTTCCATGTAAAATAGCGAAAGCCGACACCTTGTACTTGGCCATATACGACAAATCGTTTTGCCATGATTTGCTCCTTTATTACAAAAACTTTTTAAAAATTAACCGCACTTTCCTATTCCCATTTTTTAAAATTTAGCATAGCATTACAACCATCTAATTTCATTCAAAAAATAAAAGGAGTAATTATGAAATTATGTAAGTTTGCATTAGGTGTTGTCGCCCTTGCTGTCAGTGCGAGCAGTTTTGCCGGCATGGTAACCACTTCATCAAACCTTGAGTTTCTTGCAATCAACGGCCAAAAAGCCAGCAAATCCCTTCTAAAAGAAAAAAAATCATTCAATGCTGAAGCTGACCAAACACAACAAGTTGTAGTACGTTTAGGTGAGATCGTCGGTACTGGTTCTAGCCAAGGGCTTTTTGAGTCTAATCCTATTATTGTAACCTTCAAAGGTACGGCTGATGATGTTGTGGTATCTGCAGAAAAAATTCGTTCTCAAGAAGATGGCGAAAAATTTAATGCACAACCACAAATTACCGTTAAAACAAAATCTGGTAATGTAATTGATGCTAAAGTGGATACCTTAAAACAAGAAGGTTTATTCCCATCAGCAAATATTGTTAATGATCTTGCTGAGTATAATGCATCTAATGCACCCGCAGCCGTTTCAGCTTTAGCGGCACCTGCAGTGGGTATGATGCCTGCCGCGTCAGGAAAAGCAGCGAAAGGCAAAGTTGTTGTGCAAGGTGAAAACGTTGCTGAACAACAATTACAATATTGGTTCCAACAAGCTGATAAGGAAACCCAAACTCGTTTCTTAAACTGGGCAAAAAAACAAAAATAATCGTTTTTTTAACCGCACTTTGATAAAGAAGTGAGCCTTCCCGCTCACTTTTTTGTCATTCATTTTTTAGTCATTTAAATAATAAGCAAGGATATCAACATGAACCAATGGCTTAATGCAAAAGTAATCGCTTCAATACCTATTTTTATTGCAGTGAATATCGCAGCGTTTGGCGTCTGGTTTTTTGATATTTCTACGCAATCCATGCCCTTAATTTTAGGGATTATTGCAGGCGGTTTAGTGGATTTAGATAACCGTCTGACTGGACGATTAAAAAATATTTTTTACACATTAATCGCCTTTTCTATTTCAACCTTTATCGTTCAACTCAACATAGGTAAACCGATCCAATACGTATTGTTGATGACCATCATTACCTTTTTATTTACGATGGTTGGTGCCGTGGGTGAACGTTATCGTACCATTGCGTTTGGTACGCTGGTGGTCGCCATTTATACCACCCTCACTTATATACCAGATAATTCTGCGAGTTGGTTTATCAATCCTGTAATGATTTTATTAGGCACCTTGCTCTACAGTATTGTGACTATCATTGTTTATCTCTTTTTCCCAAACCGTCCTGTACAAGAAAGTGTGGCAAAAGCGTTTTGTGCCTTAGGTAATTATCTAGATGCAAAATCAGAATTTTTTGATCCTGATGAGATTGATGAAATCGAGAAAAAACACCTTAATTTTGCGATGAAAAACACCAATGTGGTGGATGCCTTCAATCAAGCGAGAACAGCGCTTTTCTATCGTATTCGAGGACAACATCGCCATGCTCGCACACAACGCATGATCCGCTATTATTTTGCTGCGCAAGACATTCATGAGCGTGCAAATTCAACACATTTTGATTATCGACAAATTGCGGAACAGCTCAAGAATACGGACTTAATTTTCCGCATTCAGCGTTTGCTCGAATTACAAGCACAAGCCTGTCACGATATTACGGCTTGCTTACGTCAAAATACGCCTTATCACTATAATATTCGCGTAGAAAAAGCGTTAATGGGCACAATTCAATCTCTTGAGCTGTATAGCAAAGAACATACTAATCAAAACAATGTTTTGCTAGCCCTTCAAACACTGATTGATAACCTGCAAAGCATTAACTGGCAGCTACGTCAGCTTGAGCAAGAAACCAGTGAAAATGAGCAAACGGCACAAATTCATACCGAACAAATTACAGGATTAAAAAATATTCTTTCTGTTATTGGAAGTAATTTCACTTTTGAGTCACCACTTTTCCGTCATGCCGTGCGTTTGTCTATCGTGGTGTTTTTGTGTTGCGCTATTGTTGAATTTTTCCAATTTAATTTGGGTTACTGGATTTTGCTTACTGCGGTCTTTGTATGTCAGCCAAACTATTCTGCAACCAAAGTGCGGTTACGCCAGCGTATTATTGGTACGATTTTAGGGGTAATTATTGGCTCCTTATTACCATATCTCAACCCAACATTAGAGATGAAACTTGGCTTAATGGTGGTGACCAGTACGCTCTTTTTCTTCTTCCGCAGTAATAATTACAGTTTCTCCACGTTCTTTATTACCTTGCAAGTATTGATCAGTTTCGATGTAATGGGATTTGACACACAATCAGCGCTCTTCCCTCGCCTCATTGATACCGTATTAGGTTCAGCCATTGCATGGTTTGCCGTTTCTTATTTATGGCCGGATTGGAAATATCTCCAACTCGATAAAGTGAGCCGTCAAGCGATTCAAAGTGATGCACAATATTTCTTGCACATTATTAGCCAACTGCAATTTGGTAAAAGCGATAATTTAAAATACCGTATTGCACGCCGTAATGCCCATCAATATGCGGCAGCATTAAGCACAACGCTTTCCAATATGAACAACGAACCGAAGAAATATCAAGCTTATTTGCAGGAAGGTTTTGACTTGTTAAAAATGAATTATTCCCTATTGAGCTATATTTCTGCTTTAGGGGCATATCGCAATAAAATGACGCAATTACAGCAAACTACCGAATTTTTGTCAGACTTTTATCCTATTGCGAAAAAGGTTTTATATGCACTGGAAAATATTGAAAAGCTTCGTCCAGAAATCTTTGAAAAGCTCCAAAATAGTATTGAACAGAGCCTAAAAAAAATTCAATGGGATGAAACGCAAACCAAAAACAATGCGGTCTTTGCGTTGCCATACCAACAACTTAACTTGATTTCTCAATTGCTACCTCAGTTATATCGCTATTTCCAACATAGCCAGAAAGAACTGATTGCAAAATAAAAAACAAAGGAAAAACTGACCGCACTACCCCGAATTTTTTATTGTTCTCAACGCAATAAACAGGGATAATACGCCGCTTATATAAAATAAATTTAGACGCAATGACACATTACATTCTACTCATTATCAGTACCGCATTAATCAATAACTTCGTTTTGGTCAAATTCTTAGGGCTTTGTCCATTTATGGGCGTATCCAAAAAGATTGAAACGGCAATTGGTATGGGGCTTGCTACGACGTTCGTATTAACCGTAGCTTCATTGTGTTCTT
>CAKAQT010000146.1:0-3767 GCA_916720325.1 Parahaemophilus parainfluenzae | reverse complement strand
CGTAACCATTCGCCAAATCCCATGTCATTCACTAGCGTTGCATAAAAGATCCCCGCTACGACGGTATAACAAAATCCAATTAATACCGAAATTAATGCGATGGCTTTTACGTGATAACTCGCATAACGGTGAAATGCAGCCCAAAGTGTAATGAGAAAAGTTGGTACAGCAGCCACGATAAAGACGGTAATCGCTGAAGACTGAAACCCATCGGCATCATTGTTTGCGAACATTAGGCCAATAGTGCCGATAATTTGAATAATCAACGGTAAAAGAATAAATGCTTTAAGATATTTTTTCATGAGATGTCCAGTTAATAGAAAAACGGAAGCATTGTATCAATCAAATGAAAGACAACCAATCTTTTCTCTATTCGGTTTTTATTACATCCACTAATGTGGGCTGAATGATTGAGGCATAATCTTGTGTATTAAGAATAATAGAGCGTTCTAACGTACCTGCATTAAATGCTAATTCATCATAACGAGACAGTAAGCTAGGATCAGCAATTAATAACAAATCAGGATGAAAGCTAAAAGGCGGAATTGCACCAAATACACAGTCAGTCAGGGTATCCACTTCTGCAGGGCTGGCAAGCGAGGCTTTCGTGCCGCCTAAATAGGCTGCAACTTTGCTTAAATCAGATTGTTGATCAGCCGGCAATATAACTAACACTGCTTGTTTTACGCCATTTCCTTTCACTTTGCATACTAGAGCTTTTGCCCCTTGCCCTAATTCTGTACCACGAATTTTAGCCACTTCTTCTGATTTTCCTGCTGTGGGGTGTTCAACGACACGATAGCGTGCTTGATGTTTATCTAAAAGTGCGGTCAATTTTTCAAATGTTTTGACAGACATGCGGGTTCCTTCAATAACGATATTTTTAATGAGTTTAACAAAGGTTGATTTATGTGAAAATCAAAGAAAAATAATTAATCTTTTGGGGCGTATTTATTATGAGATAGACAAATACCTTTACGCCCCGTACTATGTTCCTTTTTATTTGGTATCGATTATGACTCGAATTAATCTTGTTCCGCCAGCGGAGCTTTGTGATCAGCATCTTTTAGCGGAGCATCGCGAATTAACCCGCATTCCTAACGCCGTGGCGAAAGGTAAATTTCATTTGAAAGGACAGCCTACGGAATATAAATTAGGTGAAGGGCATGTGCGCTTTTTCTTTAATAAATTGGCGTTTTTAAAGAAACGGTATGATGCATTGCATGCGGAATGTAAGGCGCGAGGCTTTAACGTGCAGTATATTTGGAATGAAACGTTACCCGATGATCCAAGTTTATGGTTGGACTATGAAGCCACAGAGGCGGCGTTACAGATTAATCGGGAACGTATTCAGGAAAGAATGCCATTAAAGGCGAGATTTACACCGCATCTTCCAAAGAGCGGTCAAAAATAAAGGAGTTTTCACTTATGAAAGGCAGTGAGAATATAAAAAAGGTGAGCATCGCTCACCTTATGAATTGTTTAATCTTTCAATTTAATAAAAAATGTACCACTAGGTATGATAGGCAAATAGTTTTTATGGAAATCCATAAAGGTTTTTTGTGGGTCTATGTCTTCAAAAAGTTTTGGGTAAAGTGCTTTTGCCATAAATTGAGCGGCTGCTAGATCACTTAGTGAGCGAGAAGCCGTATGATAAATACCGTAAACACGGTGGTTTTTAACTGCAGGTAAATCTTGCCACCCTGCACGGGTTAAGAAACCTTTTAGGCGTTTTTGTGCATCCTGTTCATTGATGTTTATTCCCATCGCCATCATTTCATCGTTAGTTTCATGCCCCATTTCTGTGCCAGAAATCATAATAACTTCAGGTTGTGCGGCAAGAAGTTGTTCTGGATTAATTGGTCCCCAATTTTCGACAAAAGGCGCGCTTACGTTATCCCCGCCAACAGTTTCAGCAATAGCACCCCACATATTTTTACCAAAGGTAAAGCTATATTCACTAGGACCTTTATTGCCAAATTCTACATAGATTTTAGGTTTAGGTAGGTTAGCCTCTTTTACACGTTTTTGAATATCAGTAATGCCTTGAGCATATTCATCTGCAATTTTATTTGCTCGTTCTTCGGTACCTGCAAGTTGCCCAAAAATCTTTGCGCTTTGGGTGTGTCGTTCTACACTTTGAGCATTAAAATCGACAACAATAATTGGAACGCCAGCTTGTTCTAACTTTGGTAGTTCGGAACCAATAGTTTGATATTGCCATTCTGCAAGAATCAATACATCAGGTTTTAATGCCAAGGTTTTTTCGGTTGAGAAAGTTCCTGTATTTACATTACCAATATCAGCAATATTTTTGAGTTCAGGCATTTTTTCAGAAAACAATGCCCAACTTCCTGGATTAAATTTTTCCCAAAATTCACGTGAGATACCTTTAACATATTTAAAATTTTCAACACCCGTAACAGCAATGTAATCAGGATAGTAAAAGCCTAACACGGCATTTTTTACGGGCACATCAACGTTAACTTCTCGTCCTAATACATCTTTGATTGTTTTTATTTCTGCTTGAGTAGTGATACCAAAAGTCAGTAATAGAACGGCCAAAATTAAACGAATTGTTGATTTTTTTTGCATATAAACTCCTGTCTGAATAAAACATCAGAATATTGCCATAAATAAGAATCATTATCAAATTTAGATGTTATAAAGTGATAATACAAGAAATGCTGTTGAAGGGTAAAATAGGCATATATCTAGAAAAAACATATTTCGCATTTAAAATTGGAAGTGCGGTCAAAACTTAGTAAGTTTTCACTTCTCCTTGAGTTGGACTAAAGGAGAAGTGAATGTGGGAGAATTATTTATATTCAACCACGATATCGCTTTCGCTGACAGTATCACCATAAACTGGCAATAAGGTTTTTTCGTAAGCTTGTTTTAAACGACCATCTTTGCCTAAGGTTTGGATTTCGTTATTTAACCAATTTAACAATTCAGGTGCATCTTTGCGAACAGCTGGTGCAATAACATCTTGATCGCCAAAGTTTTTTACGCCCACGGTATAACCTGGATTTTGTTTTGCCCAAGCGAATAAGAAGGTATTGTCATTAGATAATGCATCACCACGGCCATCACGTAAGGCTTCAAAGGTTTCGGTATTTTGTTCGAATTTCAATAACTTCACATCTGGATAGTTTTTGGTGAAGAAAATATCAGCAGTAGTGCCTTTATCCACGATCAAGGTTTTGCCTTTTAATTGTTCAAGATCAGTAATGACTGAGCCATCTTTTGATACGACACCGAGTGCCACTTTCATATATGGATTCGCAAAATCTACCACTTCTTTACGAGCTGGTGTTACAGTGAAGTTGGCGAGAATGATATCAACTTTCTTAGAAAGTAAGTATTCAGCACGGTTTGCGGCATCCACTAAAACAAACTCTACTTTGTTTTCGTCACCTAATAAGTCTTTACCGATCGCTTTACCAATTTCGACATCAAAGCCTTGGCTTTTACCTTGCGCATCCACATAACCAAATGGTGGTTTATCGCTAAATACACCAATGCGCACTTTGCCATCTTTTTGTATTTGCTCAAGGCTTGAAACCGTTTTTGCTCCGTCTTTAGCGGGTTCTTTGTCATTACACGCGGTTAAGCCAAATGCTAAGGTGGCAGTGGCTAAAAGTGCGGTCAATGTTTTAAATGTTTTCTTCATAGTTTGTCCCTCTCGGTTCATAATTTAAGATATTTAAGAATGTTTTCGCACGATCCGTGGTTGGATTCGTGAAGAAATCTTCCGGTTTTGC
>CAKAQT010000145.1:0-3770 GCA_916720325.1 Parahaemophilus parainfluenzae | reverse complement strand
ACAGAGCAACGTGTATTGGTAGAAGGGCCGTCTAAGAAAGATATTATGGAATTAACAGGACGTACTGAAAACAACCGTATTGTGAATTTCCAAGGCTCACCAGATATGATTGGTAAGTTTGTCGATATCAAGATTACCGATGTTTATACTAACTCTCTACGTGGTGATGTGGTGCGTACTGAAGATCAAATGGGATTACGTATTGCACAATCACCACAAGAAGTGATGAACCGTACTCGTAAAGAAGATGAATTAGGCGTAGGACGTTATCACGGCTAACCATTTAAAATGAATATGGATAAGTAACCGTACGAAAGTGCGGTTATTTTTTATGTGTTTTTAGAAAAAGAGAGTAGGAAGTCTTTCTCCTAAATTTTAGGCATAAAAAAACACCCCTTAAGGTGCTGATTTAAAGTGGTGGGTCGTGAAGGATTCGAACCTTCGACCAACGGATTAAAAGTCCGCTGCTCTACCGACTGAGCTAACGACCCACTGGTATGATTTTGAAATGGTGCCCGAAGCCAGACTTGAACTGGCACGCCTCGAAAGGCGAGGGATTTTAAATCCCTTGTGTCTACCGATTCCACCACTCGGGCAAATTGGAGCGGGAAACGAGGCTCGAACTCGCGACCCCGACCTTGGCAAGGTCGTGCTCTACCAACTGAGCTATTCCCGCGTTTGCTTGTTGCCAAACAACGGGGCGTATTTTACGGATTTATCTTATTGTGTCAAATAAAATTCGTAAAAAATTTTTTTGATTGGTTAAAAATAATTCAAAAACAAAAGGTGCGATTAAAATAACCGCACCTTTTATTTAAAATTTAGTCAATTCTATAATTCAATGTTATCTAACAAGCTACCTTTTGCTGCTTTCAAGTATTGGAGCATTGACCATACAGTTAAAATCGCCGCCAAGTAGAGCAGTATGATTGCCAACGTTTCCATATAAACGTTATATCGCCAGAGTAATCCACCTAAAGCTAGCATTTGAGAGGTGGTTTTTACTTTTCCCAGCCATGAAACAGCTACTTTATTACGTTCACCCAACTCAGCCATCCATTCACGTAAAGCAGAGATAATGATTTCACGTGAAATCATAATAATCGCAGGGATGGTAATCCAGAAAGAATGTTGATATTCCACAATTAATACAAGCGCAGTAATAACCATTACTTTATCAGCTACAGGATCAAGGAAAGCACCGAAGCGAGTTGTTTGTTTTAATTTTCGAGCAAGATAGCCATCAAACCAGTCAGTGACACCCGCGATAAAGAAAATAAGAGTGGTAATAAAAGGCGCTGAAGGGATAGGGAGATAAAACGCCAAGACGAAGAATGGGATTAAAATCACTCGGAGAATCGTCAGGAAAATGGGAATATTATATTTCATAAAAATAACCGCACTTTGGTTAAAGATACGTTCATTTTAAAGGATCTACAAAAATAAAAAAAGCCACTTAATGTGGCTTTTTCTTAAAAATTAAAGTTTGTCAGCGTTTTGTTTCAAGTATTTAGCAACACCTTCAGGGCTGTCTTTCATACCTTCTTTGCCTTTTTCCCATTGAGCTGGGCAAACTTCACCGTGTTCTTCGTGGAATTGTAACGCATCTACCATACGTAACATTTCATCGATGTTACGACCTAATGGTAAGTCGTTTACGATTTGGTGACGAACAACACCGTTTTTGTCGATTAAGAATGAAGCACGTAATGCCACACCTTCTTCGGGATGTTCAATACCGTATGCTTTAGCGATTTCGTGTTTAACGTCAGCTGCTAATGCATATTTAACTGCACCGATACCGCCGTTTTCAGTTGGGGTATTACGCCATGCATTGTGAGTGAATTCTGAGTCGATAGAAACACCAACCACTTCAACACCACGTTTTTTGAATTCTTCATAACGGTGGTCGAATGCGATTAATTCAGATGGGCAAACGAAAGTAAAGTCTAATGGGTAGAAGAATAATACCGCCGCTTTACCATTAACGTGTTTTTTGAAATTGAAGTTGTTAACGATTTCACCATTGCCTAAAACTGCAGAGGAAGTAAAATCTGGAGCTTGACGAGTTACTAATACCATAGTCATAATTCCTATATAAATGTTAATAAAAATTTTGCTAACGCAAAAACTCGGTAGTATTCTAAAAAAATTGACCGCACTTTAACAGCTGTTTTTATCTATTGAATTAATTAATATTGTCTAAGTTACAGGTGAAATATATGTCAGAACATCATACTTTATCAACCACACTGGTTCATGCCGGACGTAAAAAACGTTTTACCCAAGGGGCGGTAAACCCGGTGGTCCAACGTGCTTCTTCTTTAGTGTTTGACACTATTGCTGATAAAAAACATTGTACAAAAAATCGTTACAAGGGAGAGCTTTTCTATGGACGCCGTGGCACGTTAACGCACTTTGCACTTCAAGATTTAATGTGTGAAATGGAAGGCGGAGCGGGTTGTTATCTTTATCCTTGTGGTGCCGCAGCGGTAACCAATGCTATTTTATCCTTTGTGGAAACTGGCGATCACGTTTTAATGACCGGTGCGGCTTATGAGCCAACACAAGATTTTTGCAATGTGATTTTGAAAAAAATGCATATTGATACGACCTATTATGATCCAATGATAGTCACGGAGATTGCGAAACTTGTGCAGCCAAATACGAAAGTCTTATTTTTAGAGTCACCAAGTTCTTTAACAATGGAAGTGCCAGATATTCCTGCTATTGTTAAAGCCGTTCGAGCCGTGAGCCCTGAAATCGTCATTATGATCGATAATACATGGGCGGGGGGCGTACTATTCAAAGCGTTAGAACACGGTATTGATATCTCTATTCAAGCAGGAACCAAATATTTAGTGGGGCATTCTGATATTATGATCGGTACAGCCGTGGCTAATACACGAACTTGGGATAAATTGCGCGAGCATTCCTATTTAATGGGACAAATGGTTGATGCCGATTCCGCTTATACGACAGCGCGAGGCATTCGCACTTTAGGTGTACGATTAAAACAACATCACGAAAGTAGTTTAAAAGTGGCCAAATGGTTAAGTGAACAACCACAAGTGAAAGCAGTTTATCATCCAGCATTACCAAGCTGTCCAGGTCATGAAAACTTTAAACGTGATTTTACGGGTGCAAGCGGTTTATTCTCTTTTGAATTACATAAACGTTTAAATGATGAAGAGCTGGCCGCCTTTATGGATCACTTTGAGCTTTTTACGATGGCTTATTCTTGGGGCGGGTTTGAATCGCTCATTTTATGCAATCAACCAGAAGAAATTGCGAAAATTCGCCCAGGTATTGAACGTAAATTAACGGGTTCATTAATTCGTCTGCATATTGGATTTGAAGACACGGATGAATTAATTGCCGATCTTCAAGCGGGCTTTGACCGAATCAAATAAGAAAGAGGGCTGTTTATGTAAACAGCCCTTATTTACTCAATCTTTGAGTTGATTTATCATAGTCAGCATTTTTAGCAACTAGAGAAGAACAATGAAACATATTCATATTTTAGGCATCTGCGGGACCTTTATGGGCGGCGTCGCGATGATTGCCAAACAATTGGGTTATAAAGTCACAGGCTCCGATACCAATGTTTACCCACCAATGAGCACTTTTTTGCAAGAGCAGGGCATTGAAATTATTCCTAATTATGATGTGGCTCAACTTCAACCTGCACCCGATATGGTGATTGTTGGCAATGCCATGAAACGTGGTAATCCTTGCGTAGAATATGTTTTGGATAATGCCTTGCCTTA
>CAKAQT010000144.1:0-3803 GCA_916720325.1 Parahaemophilus parainfluenzae | reverse complement strand
GATCTGTTGTGATATGATCGGCTTTTGTTGCCACAAACATGAGCTTATCAATATTAGGGGAAAACAAGCGATTAAGTAAATTGCGTTTCCCGTAATGGAAATTTTTGAAAAGCTGATTAAGCCCTGTTTGCATATCGATAAAGGCTTGTTGGCTATGATTAAGCGGCGTTAAGCAATCCGCTAAAATCACTTGGCGATCAAAAGTCGAAAAATAATTTTCATAAAAGCCTTTCACCACCTTATTACGATAATAATCATATCGCTTATTCAACACGGCAAAATAGCTATTGGATTTCGCCTCTCTTTTCAGTTTTTGCCATTGTTCTTCCGACAAATGCAATAACGGGAAAAATTGTAATACCGGTGCACCTTCTAATTCTCCAGGCAAGACAAATCTACCTGGTTGAATAAATTGCATTCCTTCAGCTTTGCAGGCAAGTAAATAATCGGTATAAGATTTTGCAATCTGCGCTAAAACATCTTCATTGACAACCGCACTTAGGTCGAGCTTTTTCAGTTTTTCCAACCACCCTTGCGCAAACTGGTGACGAACACCCGATGTAATTTTAGCTTGTTCAAGTGACCATTGTTGAAAGTCTAGATTCAGCAAAGGTAAATCCAATAGCCATTCACCAGGATAATCAAAAATATCCAAATATAATGTACCACGTTCTTTAAAATGACGAAGTAAGCCCGATTGGCGTTCAAAACGAATAGCAAGACGTGTTTCACTCACCCCTCGAGTAGATTGGCACCATTGTGGTGGATTATTCATTAAATCATTGAGATTCGCTTCATAATCAAAACGTGGAATACTTAAATCCTGCTGAGGCACACGTTTTACCGCTAAAATAGAGTGATTTCTCGCGGCCTCAAATAAAGGAAGATGAGCGTTCCCCTCTTGATTAATATGTAACAATTGATTAATCAAGCTCGTAATAAAGGCTGTTTTACCGCTTCGACTTAGCCCTGTCACAGCCAAACGTAAAGTGCGGTCAAATCCACGATTGATTAGTTGATTAATTTCCCGATTAATTGATTTAAACATATCCTAAAAATCCAATAACTAGCCATTTTTGCCAAGATATTTTACAATTCACTCAATTTATCACAAAACGGTCTTTAATAATAAAGCTATGTTACGTCGAAATGTCACTTTTTGTTTTTTATTGTGTGGGTTGAGCCAAATTAATCTGGCACAAGCCGCGCCAAGCATACCCAAAATGCTGACAGAAAACGGCTTAACATACTGCACGAATGCATCAGGTTTTTCTTTTAACCCGCAAACTGCCGATGCTGGCACCAGTATGAATGTGGTGACGGAGCAAATTTATAACAAATTATTTGATATTAAAGATCATAGTGCTGCGCTTGTTCCTGTGTTAGCCCAATCTTATTCTATTTCATCTGATGGCAAACAAATTCTCATTAATCTTCGTAAAGGGGTGAAATTCCATCATACCCCTTGGTTTACGCCTACGCGTGACTTTAATGCAGAAGATGTCGTCTTTTCGATTAATCGTGTTTTAGGGCATGATACTTACCTACCTACACTTTCAGATGATGTGGTTACCTACAAAAATCCACAATATAAAATCTTCCATGAGCAGGCTAAGAAGGTTCACTTTCCGTATTTTGAAAGTATTAAATTAAACCAAAAAATTAAAAGCATCACAGCAACGAACCCTTATCAGGTCAAAATTGATCTATTTGAACCCGATGCTTCAATTCTGTCGCATCTTGCCAGTCAATACTCTATTATTTTCTCACAAGAATATGCGTATCAATTAAGTGCAGATGATAATCTCACACAATTGGATACCCATCCTGTTGGCACGGGTCCTTATCAAGTGAAAGATTACGTCTATAACCAATATGTTCGCTTGGTACGTAATGAGGATTATTGGAAAAAAGAAGCTAAAATTAAAAATATCATCGTGGATCTTTCTACAGATCGTACAGGGCGTTTAATAAAATTCTTTAACAATGAATGCCAAATTGCCTCTTATCCTGAAGTTAGCCAACTCGGTTTGTTAAGCGAAAAGGATGACCGTTATTATCTGCAATCTACAGATGGAATGAACTTGGCCTATTTGGCTTTCAATTTCCAAAAGCCATTAATGCAGGATAAAACTATTCGCCAAGCCATTTCGCAAAGCTTAAACCGTTTTAGAATTGTGCGAAATATTTACCACAACACAGCAACGGTGGCGAATAACATTATTCCTGAGATTTCTTGGGCTTCTGCGATTAATACGCCTGATTTTCCTTATGATTATCAGCCCGCTGAAGCAGAGAAAACGTTACGTGATAAAAAACTCTCGTTGAATATGTGGGTAATGAATGAAGAGCAAGTATATAACCCAGCCCCAATTAAAATGGCGGAGCTCATTAAGTGGGATTTAGCCAAAGCAGGCGTGGATGTTAAAGTGCGGTCAGTCACACGGACATATTTAATCGAACAATTACGCAAAGGCACAGAAGATTACGATTTAATCTTAACGGGTTGGCTTGCTGGAAACCTTGATCCTGACGGTTTTATGCGCCCAATTTTAAGTTGTGATACGCAAAATGAAATCACGAATTTATCCAATTGGTGTAATCCTGAATTTGATAAGATGATGAATCGTGCGCTAGCGACCAATCATTTATATGAGCGCTCTAAAGCCTACAACAATGCGCAAGACCTCATTTTAAACGAATTGCCTATTGTGCCAATTGCAAACGTCAAACGACTTTTGGTCGCTCGCGGCAATGTTAAAGGAATTGAGATGACCCCATTTGGTAGCATCAATTTTTCTACCTTGTATTTCATGAAAAATAAGGAGAATAAATAATGCTCGTTTCAGCGATCCGTCATGTGATTTGGGTAAGCATTTTATTATTGATTCTGTCCGTATTAAGTTTTGTGATTTTAATGCGAGATCCACTCAACGCTGATCTTGTCACAAATAACATTTATAGTGCCTATTATCATTACCTTACCTCATTGCTACAGGGCGATTTAGGGATTACCTATAACGGCGGAGAATCGTTAAAAGATTTAATTTTTACTGTATTACCACCCACATTAGAACTCTGTTTTACCGCACTTTTATTGGCTTGCATCTTAGGTATTCCTCTCGGCGTATTAAGTGCGGTCTATAATCAGCGTGTTTTTTCACGTACATTGCAAAGTATATCCAATGTTGGTTTGTCTATTCCGATTTTCTGGTTTGCCCCAATTTTGCTTTATGTCGCAGCGATTCAAAGCTGGGAGATCGCAGCCATTGGGCAATATAATTTACTCTATGAAATCAAACCTATCACGGGTTTCCCTATTATTGATGTGTGGTTTGTCGATGTGCCTTACCGAACTAAAATCGTGCAAAATGTTTTACAACATCTAGCCTTGCCTACATTAGTGCTTTGTATTCTGCCGACCATGGAATTTATCCGTATCATTCAACAACGGGCAGATTATTTACTTCAACAAGAATATGCTAAAGCCGCAGCAACGCGTGGCTGGTCAAAATGGACGATTTTAAGACGTTATGTTTTCCGTAATACATTTCCGTTATTAATTCCACAACTTACGCGTGTCTTTACCTTAGTATTAACGCAATGCATGTTGGTTGAGACGGTATTAGGCTGGCCGGGAATTGGACGTTGGTTGATTGATGCCGTAACCCAACAAGATTACAACAGTATTTCTGCTGGCGTAGTCGTAATTGGTATTTGTATCATTATTATTGATACGCTCGCCAAATTGCTCATGTTTGTATTAGATCCATTGAATAAGAAGGGCTGGTATGCAAGATAGA
>CAKAQT010000143.1:0-3803 GCA_916720325.1 Parahaemophilus parainfluenzae | reverse complement strand
GAATAATCGCAAAGAAAAATCGCAAACTGGAGGCAACAAACGTCGGCATAGCTTGAGCAACCACTCGCCCCCAAGGCCAAGATGCCCCCCATAAAATAGCCATTCCAATTAATTGTAAGTGTATGCGAAGAGGGTTCATTTTGCTAATAATGCCTCTAATTTTTCTAATGCCATTTCAGGTGTAATATCAATCAAACTTTGATGATACCCTTCCGAGCTATCTGTACTTTTACGCACTTTAATTAAATCACCTTCAATTAAACGAATAATCACGGCTTTATCAGATAATGGTGGCGTATAAGTTGGGCTTGTTGGGCCATAAAGCGCGACCAATGGACGATCTGTCGCAGCGGCAATATGCATTAAGCCACTGTCATTACTCACCACTGCGGTACAATTAGCGATTAAATCTACCGCTTGATTCAGGTTTGTTTGTCCCGCTAAATTTAAACAAAACGGTTGCAGTTCTGCTGACAACGCATTGCGGATTTGCTCACCTGCTTCCACATCTTTTGGTGAACCAAATAACTCTACCGCATAGCCTTTTTCAATGAGCATTTCAGCTAATTTAGCATAATGATAATGCGGCCAACGTTTAGCTGGTCCAAATTCTGCTCCAGGACAAAAACCGATAATCGGACGTTCACCTAAAAGAGCGGTCTGTTTTTCAAAGTTTTTTAAGGTTTCCGCTTGTTGAGTTGGATCAACGGTTAAATAAGGTTTTAGAACAGGAATATCTGCCGCTTTCGGTACCGCATTTTGCTCAAAGGCTAACGCAACATAACGTTGCACCATCATAGGGTAATCACGTTTGTTATTGCGTAAATCGTTAAGCAAGAAATAACGGCTTTCCCCTTTCCAACCACGACGCACCGCAATTTTTGCAAAGGCGGGAATAAAGGCTGACTTCAACGAGTTTGGTAATACTATTGCCATATCATATTGATTGCGTAACGCCTTACCTAAACGATAGCGTTCGCACAAGGCAAACTTGCCATGACCAAGCGGCATTTCAATGGCATGACGCACTTCAGGCATACGGGCTAAAAGCGGTTTACACCAATTCGGTGCCATCACATCAATGTGGCAATCAGGGTATTGCAGTTTGAGTTGTTGATACAAACTGTGCGACATCATCATATCGCCGACCCAAGACGGGCCGATAATTAAAATATTCATGTTTGACCTTATAACAAAAGTGCGGCTAAAAATAAGACTAATTTTAACCGCACTTTATTCATTTTCTAGTATTGAACGACATTATTTGTTCAATATTTTATTTATTTAACCACGCCATGTACTCAGCCACACCTTCTGCTACGGTTTTAAATGGTTTGTCGTAGCCTGTTGCGCGAAGTTTCGTTAAATCTGCTTGCGTATATTCTTGATAGCGAGATTTCAAATGCTCTGGGAATGGAATAGTTTCCACTACGCCTTTACTGTGGAATTTAATTACCGCTTTTGCTACTTCGGCAAAAGATTCTGCATTACCAGTACCACAGTTGAAGATACCTGAAATGCCATTTTGCCAGCACCAAATGTTGACTTGTGCCACATCGCCTACATAAACGAAATCACGGCGGAAGTGTTCACTGCCTGCAAATAATTTTGGATTTTCGCCTTTCAGGATTTGGTTATTTAAGTGGAATGCCACACTCGCCATTGAACCTTTGTGGCCTTCACGTGGACCATACACATTGAAATAACGGAAACCACATACTGGTGATTGCGCTTCAGGTAAAATCGCACGCACATATTGGTCGAATAAGAATTTAGAATAACCGTACACATTCAATGGGCCTTCAAATTCACGCTCTTCACGGAATTCAGTTTTATCACCATAAGTTGCCGCACTTGATGCATACAAGAACGGAATTTGACGATCTAAGCAGTAATGCAATAACTCTTTTGAATATTCGTAGTTATTGTGCATGATGTATTTACCGTCCCATTCAGTGGTCGCCGAGCAAGCCCCTTCATGGAATACCGCATCGATATCACCTAAATCATCACCTGCAATAATGGATGCAATGAAGTCTTCTTTATCGCAGTAATCTGCGATATCAAGATCCACTAAGTTAATGAATTTAGTCCCGTCTTTTAAGTTATCCACCACTAAAATATCTTTGCGTCCCATATCGTTTAATGCTTTAACGATATTACTGCCGATAAAACCGGCGCCACCTGTTACGATAATCATAATTCTGTCCTCTTTAAAATAAGTCTGTGTATTGTAATAGATTTTGTGCCGCTTAGCCAAAAAACTCTGTGAAAAACAACCGCACTTTTAAGCCCCAGTAACTTGTCCAGCCCGTTGTGGCCAAATCCATTTTTCCTTTATTTAAAATAATAATCGTCGGTGTCACATTCACCTGCCATTGATCCGCAATCTTGCCTTGAGGATCATTCACCGTTGTAAACTGATAGTGATGCGTTTGTAAATAATCCTCCACTTCCTTATTTGTCCCCGAACGCAGCGCAACAGAGACTACCGGATAGCCTTCTTCTGAAAGTGAATTAATCGCTGGAGAAGTATAACGACAATAACCACACCAACTTCCCCAGAAGTAAATGATCGTCGGCTTAGTTTGATCTAATTGAGGCAAAAAGAAGGCATCCCCCTGTAAATCATAAAGTGCCGTCGCATTGATTTCAGGTGGAATATTGGGTTTACGAATAAAATCGAGAATACTGCTTACGACAATCAACGTCAGCAGGAGCGAAATCGCATTTTTTAATAAGGTTTTAAGTTTCACAATAAAATTTCATGATCTAGGATAAATGGATTGTAATCGATCAGAAAAGTGCGGTCAAAATTACAGATATTTTGCTATGATAACCACATCATTTAATAAGGAGAAAAAATATGGATAGTAAACAATTAGCACAATATATTGATCACACAGCCCTTACTGCTGAAAAAACAGAACAAGATATTCTTAAACTCTGTGATGAAGCCATTCAGTACGGCTTTTATTCAGTCTGCATTAATTCAGGTTATATTCCTTTAGCCAAAGAAAAACTCGCTGGCTCAAACGTCAAAATTTGTACGGTTGTTGGTTTTCCACTTGGTGCTAACTTATCTTCTGTCAAAGCGTTTGAAACCCAAGAAGCCATCAAAGCGGGTGTGGGTGAAATCGATATGGTAATTAATGTCGGTTTGATTAAATCAAATAAATGGGATGCCGTAAAAGACGATATTCAAGCTGTATTAACCGCTTGTCATGACGTACCACTTAAAGTGATTTTAGAAACGTGTTTACTCACCAAAGAAGAAATCGTAAAAGCCTGTGAAATCTGTAAAGCGTTGGGTGTGGCATTCGTTAAAACCTCAACCGGTTTCAATAAAGGCGGCGCAACCGTAGAAGATGTGGCATTAATGAAGAAAACGGTAGGCAACATTGGTGTGAAAGCCTCTGGCGGTATTCGTGATACTCAAACCGCACTAGCAATGATTGAAGCAGGTGCTACACGAATTGGCGCAAGCGCAGGCATTGCAATTGTAACGGGTGTTTCTGATAATACCTCAAGTAATTACTAATCGATAATAAAAAAGGAGATTGAAGTGTATGCTTCAATCTCCTTTTTTCATCATCAAAGACTTAATTAAGCTTTAATTTGCCCTTTTAAGAAATCTAACAATTGCTCTTTTGCAATCATTTGTTTTTCACCAGTGCGGCGATTTTTGTATTCAATTTCGCCGTTTGCGAGATTTTTCTCACCAATCACCACCATGTGTGGCACACCAATAAGTTCCATATCTGCAAACATCACACCTGGGCGTTCTTTACGGTCATCAAAGA
>CAKAQT010000142.1:0-3831 GCA_916720325.1 Parahaemophilus parainfluenzae | reverse complement strand
CTTACAAATTTGACCTTAAAAAATCACAAGCAAATTAAAAAAGAGAAGCCTACATAATGTAGGCTTTTCTTCTATATGTAGCGTTCTAATGGCTGCCAGCGTTCATCTGACATATCATCAACATATTCCGTATTATTTAAATAAAGTTCGCCGTCTTTATCGCGTATAAAACCAAATTTGTAGCCGTGTTTTTGGCAAAAATCTTGTAGGGCATTAAATTTCACTTTGGCATGTTTGTCGATATTTTTATCTTGTCCGTTGGCTTGCTCGCCACCTTTGGTTTCCAGCAACCACGTCGTGCCATCTTGAGTTTGTACGATGTAGTCAGGGAAAAATAAGCGTTGTTTACCAAATTGGGTGGTGTAAACAATAGAAAGATAATTTTGTCCGGAATCACCGTTTTTATACACATATTTCACATTGGAATTTTGCTCGCAGCTACGTTCAAAAAGGCGTTCACTGGTGGAACGCAACGTACCGGCAATCATGGCAAAGTTGTAATCATGATAAACATTGCGGTCTAATAGTTTTTTCTCTTTTGCTAGGCTGTCAATGGGATACATTTCCTCAATCGGAATAAAAAATTTTTCGAGTCGAATTTGATTATAGTCACCAAAATCTAAAGAATGCTGATCTTTGGTAGAGGAGGATGCAAATTCCATAAATAGCGTTTTAAATTCATCTACATTATTAATGATAAAAGCATAGAAGTTTTTTAGAGGAAGATTGAGTAGTTTGAATTTTGCCTCTCCTGCATCTTTTAAAAAATAGATTTCGAGTAGCTGACGGGTTTTCTCATAGCTGAGCCCTGTATATTTTTTCAAACTATCAATATGATGGCGGAGATATAAACCATGCTCATGAGTATCTACCTTATATTGCATGCTTTTTCCTTGATAGAGTGCTGCTTCTTCTTGAATTTTCTTAAGAGTTTCAAATCGCCCCTCTAAATAATGCGCTTCAAGGTAGGCATGTAATTTTAAACCTTGATTTTGAAAGCGTAGTTTATTTTCTTCGCAATTATCTGTAAGTTTGTATTTTTCTTTAATGAAAGAAAAAAGCTGTTTTCTGACCGCGCTTTCATTACCAAAGTCCGAATCTTTATCACGGAGTTCTTTTTTTAGCTCAATGGTTCTAGCTGCCTCTTTGAGTACAACGCGTTTGTATTCTGCACCTAGATGATTACCAGTGACTTCATTTTTGTAGTCTTCATCAAAGGTATAAAGATAAGAGCAGTCAAGAATATCTCTGCCATAATGTTTTGCATTTGGCATGCGACGCAAGCGTCCAAGAGTTTGAATTTCAAAGGTTTCGGACATATTTTCACGCAGTTTCACCAATACTTTGGCTCGAGGACAATCCCAACCCGTGGCAAGGGCTTGTTTAAATAACAGGAATACAGGTTCTGCGTTATTGTGGGTAACACTGTCCTTGGAATGAATTTCACCCACATTAATTTTGCCTAGCTTTTTGGATTTGCGTTGTTTATCTTGCGTGTTTTCCTCGCTCATCCATTTAGCGACTAGTTTGTTTTCATAGGTATAGCCCATATCAGCCAATTGTTTCTCCACAAATTCGATTAATTCATCATTAAGATTTGGGAATTGAATCAGCACTAAAGGACGAATATCTTCGTTTTCCTGCAAATATGCTGTGGCAATTTCTTTTCTGATTTCATTGGCTTTCTTTAATAAAAGAGTTGTCTCCGTTTGAATATTTTCCACGGTTTCTGCATTGAGATCTTTATTGATATACATGGCTCGTGTAATTAATCCTTCATTAATCACATCCACTTCATCAATTTCATAGAAGACAGCCTTTTTATTTTGTGCCGGTGTGGCAGAAACGCGAATTTCATAATGGGCATTGATGGCATCAATAATATCATTGGCTTTTGCGGTATTATTAAGATGTTCCTCATCAATAATCACAATGAATTGTTTGTTATTACGATGTGCATCAGCAATATGTTGCTTGATATTTTTACGTTCACTATCTTTTAAGGCTAAATTGCCTTTTTTCGTAATGGTTTCCCAGTTGATAAAATAAGTTGTACCACACTCAAAACCTTGATTGAGTACATCAGTAATATTACCGGTTGGGAGCGTAGGAGAAAATCGCTCCATTTTTTCCTTTGACTGTTCTTCTAAATCGCCTTTACCTACAGTAAACCAGCAAAAAATAGTATTAGGATAGTTGAGTAAATAGTTTTCAATGTAACTAATTAGAATAATAGTCTTACCGCTTCCAGTAGGACTCTTCACAATAATTTGTTGCTGTTGTTTATGTTGTTCTGTGGTTTTTTCTAATAGAAAATCAACCGTTTGTTGTTGGAAATCTTTTAATTGAAGGTTGATCATAGTTCACCCGCCTCAATAAGTTCATGTCTAAAATAATATTCAGGAATTTCAATTAGTGTTGCTTGCTTTTTAGCGACTAGCGCATTTTGTGCACGAGAAAGTAGTACATAAGGCGCAATAAAAAGTCTCGCTTTTATTGGTAAGCTCTCATTCACTACAGCATCTAATTCTGATTCATTTTTAACGAGAATATTATGCTCGCCATCAATTTCACACATATATTCCAACTCAATAAGCTCCTTGATGTAATCCATCAGTTGTGCTTTTAAAGTGCGGTTGTTTTCATCAAACTTTTTAATAAAGTCAGTTTTAAAATATTTCAGATTATGCGGTAAATCTGTTTGGATGTTTTTCAAGCGCTGATAAGTGACTTCTTCACAAATATTATTTTCATTATTGGTACAGAGAATATACTGCCTGTTTCCACCATCTTCTTTATTTAGTTGAGCAACAGCATGTCCTGTGGTGCCGGAGCCGGCGAAGAAGTCTAGGACTGTTTCGCTTTTTGTATGTTCAAGTAAGTATTTTATTAACTCAATAGGCTTGGGGTTAGAAAAAATATCTTTTTCATTGAATATTTTTGTAAGGAGTTTTGTAGCAGTGCCAGTCTCAGCTAAGTCATATAAAATACTTCTACTTTTTAATATTTTTATTTGATTTTCATTATAAAAGCTCATTTCATATGGAACCCATCGATTCTCTTTTTTATCTTTTATCCAATGGATATGTTTGTTTTTAACTAAGTTATATAATCTTTCTTTTCCAACTCTCCATCTACCATCTTTTTTGTCTGGTGCAATAGGATACAGATCATTTCCATCAGGATCTTTAATTGGGAAATACATGGTTGGTCTGTCTTCTTTATGTGATGAGCTTCCCCATTTTTCTAATTTAATAATTTTATATAGTGAACCATCAGAATATGTATATTTATATTCATTCTGGTCAATTTTCTCATGTTTATCATTCCAAATGAATTGAGATGATTTTCTATATCCAAATATATATTCATGTTCAGTTACGAAAAACTCATCTGTTTGTCCACCTCCTGATTTCTTTCTCCATATCATTGTCCCAACAAAGTTATTTTCGCCAAAAATTGAATCACATAATAACTTTAATTGAGCAAATTCATTTTCATCAATTGAAATAAAAATAACGCCACTTTTACTCAATAAATTTCGAGCAATCTCCAATCGCTTGCTCATAAAAGAAAGCCATTTAGAATGAGCGTAGCCATCGTTTTTATCTATGTAATGGTCATCATAGATAAAATCTTTGTTGCCGGTGTTGTAGGGAGGGTCGATGTAGATAACATCAATTTTGTTTCGGTGGGTTTTTTCAAGAAGTTTTAAAGAATGGAGATTATCCCCTTCAATTAGGAAATTAAATTTTTCATAATCTTGCTGGACAATCGCTGGACAATCGCTGGACAATCGCTGGACAATCGCTGGACAATCGCTGGACAATC
>CAKAQT010000141.1:0-3850 GCA_916720325.1 Parahaemophilus parainfluenzae | reverse complement strand
TGGAATTTCAATGCCTTTCTTTTTCATCTTTGGCTTCACTACTTTCGGTGTTTGAAGGTTTGTATAAGGCGATTTTACGCCATCAAGCCCTCTTTCCCGAAATGCTTTTAGCCAATAAATGACGAGAGCATGGGAAATTTGATGAAGTTTAGCCACCTCACGGATACCATAATCCTGTTCGGTGACGAGTTTGATAATTTTCAAACGAAATTGATAAGAGTAGGACATAATCTGCATCTCAAATTAGATGTCCAGGTTTTGGGGGTAGATCACTTTTACCTTCTTAAATTTAAAAATTAAAACAAATTCTTGATTTACCATTGACTTTTTGACCTATAGTCCTTACTTTACGTATTGATGTTTCATCAACTTTATTCTTTGTAAAATAAGGAGCTTTTATGCAATCTCGCATTGTGGTTAATTCACAGGAAGAATCACTACTTAGCACACATAAAGTGCTACGTAATACCTATTTCTTATTGGGATTAACGATGGCATTTTCGGCAGTTGTTGCTTATATTTCTATGAGTTTGAACTTGCCTTATCCAAATCTTATCGTGTTACTTGTAGGTTTTTATGGTTTACTTTTTGTCACAAACCGTTTAGCAAATAGTGCATGGGGAATCTTGGCTGCATTCGCGTTCACTGGGTTTATGGGCTATACAATCGGGCCAATTTTAAATATGTATGTGGCGAGAGGAATGGAAGACTTAATTATGCTTGCTTTCGCAGGTACAGCAATCGTCTTCTTTTCGTGTTCGGCTTATGTGCTCACAACGAAGAAAGATATGTCTTTCCTTTCTACCGCAATTTTCTCATTATTTATCGTGTTATTGTTAGGGATTGTGGCAAGCTTCTTCTTCCAAATTCCAGCACTAGCGGTAGGGATCAGTGCATTGTTTGTGGTGTTCTCAACAATGACAATCCTTTATGAAACCAGCAATATTATTCACGGTGGTGAAACAAACTATATTCGTGCAACTGTGAATATTTATGTATCAATTTACAACTTATTCATTAGCTTATTAAGATTACTTTCTATCTTCTCAAGCGATGACTAGTCAGTATTAAATTTAAAGACGCTCCTTATTAGGGGCGTTTTTTGTGTTGAACTAATTTTCTGAAGAGAAGTCTTAGCATACAGGTTCGCTCGTGGAACCTATCAATAATAAAACAGGAGTTTTTATGAAATCTTTAAAATCACTTTTAACATTAACATCACTCGCATTAGCGGTATCAGGTTCTGCATTAGCAACGAATACTTCCGTATTGCCAACAAAAGAAGATGTTGTAACCAATTCAAAATCAATGGTTGAAAGCACAAAAGCTGATATGAAAAATGCAGCAAATGATAAGCTTAAATCAATGACAGATAGTGCAAGTTCAACAAAATCAACTGCATTAGATAAAGTAAAAGAGGCTAAAGAAAAAGCGACATCTGCAAAAGATGCAATGAAAGATAAAGCAACTTCTGCAAAAGATGTGGTAAAAGAGAAAGCATCAGCTTTAAAAGAAAAAGCGACTGAGAGTAATCAACCCTCAATTAAAGATAAAGCTACTGAAAAATTAAATTCAGTCAAAGAGAGTGCAAAAGAGAAAGCGTCTGATGCAAAAACAAAAGCAGAAGATAAAGTAAAAGAAGTGAAAGAAAAAGCGGCTTCTACAAAAGATGCAGCCAAAGAGAAAGTTGCTTCTTCTGCAAAAGTGAATGTCAATAAAGCGGATGCTGAAACCTTACAAAAACTTTCTGGTATCGGTGAGAAAAAAGCACAAGCGATTATTGATTACCGTAACAAAGTGGGCAAAATCAAAAGTGCTGCCGAGCTTTCAAATATTGATGGTATCGGTGAAGCTACAATTGAAAAAATTACGCCATTCTTAAGTTTCTAAGAAAACTCAGATAAAACAGACCGCACTTTATGTGCGGTTTTTTTGTTGAAGTAGATCACAAAATTGTAACAAAGTGTGATTTGAGGATTATTTCTTTTTTTATCCTATGTATAATGGGCGGACAACATCATGTAATACAAGGGGTAGATATGCAGCATTACAATGCCTTTGATGAATGGTTGGCTTCAACCGCTTTGGGTGGTTCTAATCAATCGTATATTGAGGAGTTATACGAACGTTATTTAGAAGATCCATCTTCAGTCGATGAAAGCTGGCGTGCCACGTTTGATGCATTGCCGAAAACAACCGCAGTGGAGCAACCACATTCACCAGTCCGTGATTATTTCCGTCGTTTAGCGAGAGAAAATACAACAGAAGCCGTGACGGTTATCGATCCAGAAGCCAGTGCAAAATTAGTCAAAGTCCTCCAATTTATCAATGCTTATCGCTTCCGCGGTCATTTAGAAGCGAAACTTGACCCAATCAATTATTATCGCTGGAAAGTCTCCACCGTGCCTGAATTGGATTACCGTTATCACGGTTTTACCGAACAGGATCTCAATGAAACCTTCAATATTAATCACTACGTCTATCATCGCGATAACATCAAATTAGGTGATTTAGCTGAAATGCTGAAAGAGACCTATTGTGGCTCAATTGGTCTTGAGTTTATGCATGTTCAGGATATGGAGCAAAAAAGTTGGCTACAAAGCAAATTAGAAAGCCAATTAAATAAACCGCTCTTTACCAAAGAAGAAAAAATTAACTTATTAAGTGAATTGACCGCTGCAGATGGCTTAGAACGTTATCTTGGTGCGAAATTCCCGGGGGCAAAACGTTTCTCTTTAGAGGGAAGTGATGCCTTTATTCCATTGATGAAAGAAATTATTCGTCATGCGAGCAAACAAGGCGTACAAGATGTGATGTTTGGTATGGCACACCGTGGCCGTTTAAACATGTTAGTAAACGTGCTTGGTAAGAAACCTGAAGATCTTTTCGACGAGTTTGCGGGTAAACATTCAGGCGAGCGCACAGGTGATGTGAAATACCACCAAGGTTTCTCTTCTGACTTCGCAGTCGGTGATCGTCGCGTGCATTTAACCCTTGCATTTAACCCATCCCATTTAGAAATTGTTAGCCCAGTAGTGATTGGTGCGGTACGTTCTCGTCAAACCAAAAAGAATGATACAGAGCGTAATCAAGTATTAGCGGTTACTGTTCATGGGGATTCCGCGGTAGCGGGACAAGGTGTTGTACAAGAAACCTTGAATATGTCTAATGCACGTGGTTATACCGTTGGTGGAACAATCCGCATTGTGATCAATAACCAAATTGGTTTTACTACCTCTAACCCAAATGACACACGTTCAACAGAATACTGTACAGACATCGCGAAAATGATTCAGGCACCGATTATTCATGTGAATGGTGATGATCCTGAAGCAGTGGCTTTTGCGGCGAGAATGGCGGTGGAATATCGTAATTTATTCAAACGCGATATTTTCATTGATCTGATTTCTTATCGTCGTCATGGTCATAATGAGGCTGATGAACCATTAGCCACTCAACCAATGATGTATAGCATCATCAAAAAACATCCAACGCCACGTAAAGTCTATGCAGATCGTTTAATTGCTGAAGGGGTAATCACCGAAGAAGAAGCCATTGAGATGATGAATCTCTATCGTGATGCCTTAGATAATGGCGATCGTGTAGTGAAAGAATGGCGAGAAATGGATATTGCCCAAATGGACTGGTTGCAATATCTCAACTATGACTGGACATCCCCTTACGAAAGTAAATTCCCACAAGAACGTTTCCAAACTTTAGCAGAGCGTGTCAGTGAATATCCAGAAACCTTGCGTGCACATCCTCGTGTCGAAAAAATCTATGCTGATCGCCGTGAAATGGCAAAAGGCGAGAAATTGTTCGATTGGGGTATGGCGGAAACTATGGCATA
>CAKAQT010000140.1:0-3872 GCA_916720325.1 Parahaemophilus parainfluenzae | reverse complement strand
CCAGAAAATTGGCCGGTTTGCTCAATGGCCTGAATGTCTGCCGGCATTTCCACCACGCAAAGCAAACCTGAATTTTGACGGCGAGGATTGTTACAAATATTGCACGTTTCCTCTTCGGTAAAATCACGACACTGCGAACAATGCCCAATTTTAGACATTGCTTCCGTTAACGCGCGTGCTAAGTTCATCCCACCGCTACGATTGCGCTGTAAAAGATGATAAGCCATACGCTGCGCTGATTTCGGGCCAACACCCGGCAAGCAACGAAGGTTTTCAATAAGATGTTCTAAAAGTGGACTGCTTTGCATAGTATTTATGATGGGAGAAAATGGATGGTGTGTGAACCTATAGATTCACACACCCGATGAATTAAAATGGAAGTTTCATTCCTGGAGGTAATGGCATGCCTGCGGTTACAGAAGCCATTTTTTCTTTTTGTAATTCTTCTGCACGACGGACAGCATCGTTGAATGCGGCAGCGATTAAATCTTCCAACATTTCTTTGTCGTCTTCCATTAAAGAAGGATCGATCTCAATACGACGACAGTTGTGCGCACCATTAATCGTGATTTTTACTAAACCCGCACCACTTTCGCCTGTTACTTCTAATTGGGCAATTTCTTCCTGCATTTTTTGCATTTTTTCTTGCATTTGTTGGGCTTGTTTCATCAAGCCGCCTAAACCGCCTTTTCCAAACATTGGATTTTCCTTCTTAAATTAACTAAAACGAGCCGCATTTTAGCGAAAAAATTTGCCTTTGGGAACAGAGAAATTTATTATTCCATACTTCAAAACTGGGTCAAAAACGACCGCACTTTTATTTAGGAATCGCAGATGGAAACTCGTTATTACTTTATATTTACGGCAGCCATTATTTTGTTACAACTGCTGATTTATATTTTTAATAAAACGCTGATTTGGTGGCTTAACAAACCGCTCTCTCAAAAGGCAAGACGAGCAATTACTTTTGTCAGCTTTTTGCTTCCTAATGTCTTGGTTATTTGCCATTTTTTAAAGCTTTTTACGGTATTTCGACTTATAGCTTTAATGCTTGCGCTACTCCTTTTTTCAGCCTTTGCGAGTATCACCGTGGGAGGTATTCATTTTCTTTTCCGAAAATCCAAATCCATCACAAAAATTGACCGCGCTTTACGCATTACTTACCCCGTTTTATTTATTGGTATCACTGCCTTAAGTGTGTATAACGCCTATGTCACACGTGTTATTCATTATGAAATTACGCTAGATAAACCGATTAAACCATTGCGAATTGGCATGGCAAGCGATCTCCATTTAGGCAAATTATTTGGTGGGAAAGAATTGGATAAACTGGCTGATATTATGCAGCAGGAAAAGGTGGATATCATTTTATTGCCTGGCGATATTATGGATGATAACGTCAATGCTTATTTAGCCGAAAAAATGCAACCCCATTTAGCGAAACTCAAGGCTCCAATGGGCGTTTATGCCACACTAGGCAATCACGATTTATTTGGGGACCAAGATCGAATTGATCAAGAAATTCGCAAAGCGGGTATTACCGTATTAAGAGATGAAACATTAACATTAAATAATGAATTGGTACTGATTGGACGAAATGACAATCTTGCTCACGATAGACCAAGTACCGAGACGTTATTAAAACAAGTGAATACTGACTTACCGATTATTCTATTGGATCACCGTCCAACAGATATCGAAAAACATGCTTCACTCCCGCTTGATATCCAAGTTTCAGGGCATGCACATAAAGGGCAAGTATTCCCCGCCAGTTTAATCACAAAAATGATATATCGTTTGGATTATGGTCATGAAAAAATTGGCAACCCACATTTTTTTGTCACTTCAGGTTACGGCTTCTGGGGCATTCCAATGCGCTTAGGATCACAGTCTGAAGTAATTATTATTGACGTGAAAGGGAAATAAAAAAGAGCGGTCAAAAATGACCGCTCTTTTATTATCAATGAAATCTTAAGAACACACTACTTTCACTGCTAAGCCACCTTTCGATGTTTCGCGATATTTGGCATTCATGTCTTTACCTGTTTCATACATGGTTTCGATCACTTTATCCAAGGTTACGCGAGGATTCGTGGTTCGGCGTAATGCCATACGGCTAGCGTTAATCGCTTTCACCGAAGCAATCGCGTTACGTTCAATACAAGGTACTTGCACTTGGCCACCAACCGGGTCGCAAGTTAAGCCCAAGTTATGTTCCATCGCAATTTCAGCTGCGATACACACCTGTACTGGTGTACCACCTAAGATCTCAGTTAAACCTGCGGCAGCCATTGAACATGCCACGCCCACTTCACCTTGACAACCGACCTCTGCCCCTGAAATAGATGCATTCATCTTATAAAGGGAACCAATCATACCGGCAGCCAATAAGTAGCGTTCAATGACTTCAGGGGTTAAAGGCGCAACAAATTTCTCATAATAAGAAAGTACCGCCGGCACAATACCACATGCACCATTAGTTGGTGCAGTTACAACTCGACCACCTGCCGCATTCTCTTCATTTACTGCAAGGGCAAACATATTCACCCAGTCGATCACATACATTGGGTCATGGGCTAAACGACCGTTATTCGCCTCCAAGAGACGATAAAGTGATGGCGCACGACGGGCAACTTTTAAAGGCCCTGGTAACACACCCTCTGTTTTAATGCCATGTTCAATACAATCTTTCATGGTTTTCCAAACATTCTGTAAATGTGCTTCAACCTCTTTTTTATCACGCAATGCTAATTCATTTTTCATCATCACTGTTGAGAGCATTAAGCCACTCTCCTGACAATGTTTCAAAATATCTTCAGCATGTTGATAAGGATACGGCACAGTCACCGGATTTTCTTCCTCTTGACCAAAATGCGCTTCATCTACAATAAATCCACCACCGATAGAATAATAAGTTTGGCGGTAAAGCATATTACGATCAGCATCTAATGCAGTAATGGTCATACCGTTTTCATGCAATGATAAAAAGGAATTATGGAATACCATATTGGCATCCCAATCGAAATTAACGTTTTTTTTGCCCTGTGCAATCGACAGTTTTTTAGTTTGTTTAACCTGTTCGATAAAGGTTGGGATTAAATCAATATCCACATCATGCGGGAGATAACCGGCCAATCCCATAATGATCGCAATATCTGTATTATGACCATGCCCCGTCATTGAGAGAGAGCCATACACATCAACATGCAAGGTTGCAACAGCATCAAATTTACCTTGCTCGATTAAATCGTCAATAAACTGCTTGCCTGCTTTCATGGGGCCGACAGTATGGGAGCTGGATGGCCCAACTCCCACTTTAAACATATCAAATACACTAATCATATTATTTAAAATCCTAAGCTAAACTAAAAAGCCGCTTATAATAATCCATATACGACCGCGGAGATAGCAATTAATCCCATAACTGTAACAAATACATTGCTAAAACGACCTTGATAGCGTTTCATTGCTGGAACATTGCGAATCGCATACATAGGCATAATGAAAAGGATCATCGCAATGATTGGGCCGCCAAGGGATTCAATTAAACCTAAAATACTTGGGTTAATGATCGCTACACCCCATAAAGTCAATAAGAAGAAAACTGCAGTACCGTAATTTAATTTTTTACGATTCACGCTTTCACCTTTCATTTTGAGGTATAACCCTTCTAAACCTTCACGTGCGCCTAAATAATGGCCAAAGAATGAGCTTGTAATCGCGAAGAAAGCCACTAATGGTGCAAAATAAGAAATGTATGGGTTATCAAATTTGTTCGCAAGATAAGACAAAATACTAATATTTTGTGCTTTTGCTTCTAATAACTCTGCTGGTGTTAAGGTTAATACACAGCTAAATACAAAGAACATCAC
>CAKAQT010000139.1:0-3873 GCA_916720325.1 Parahaemophilus parainfluenzae | reverse complement strand
TAAAGGTATTTTCGTTTCTTCTGCTTGTGGTGGCGGTGGCTCTTGTGGCCAATGTGTTGTGAAAGTAAAAAGTGGCGGTGGTGAAATTCTCCCAACTGAGCTTTCTCACATTAATAAACGTGAAGCAAAAGAAGGCTATCGTTTAGCTTGCCAAGTGAATGTAAAAGGCAATATGGACATTGAACTTCCAGAAGAAATTTTCGGCGTGAAAAAATGGGAATGTACTGTTATTTCTAATGATAACAAAGCAACCTTTATTAAAGAGCTTAAATTAGCGATTCCTGAAGGTGAAGAAGTTCCTTTCCGTGCGGGTGGTTATATCCAAATCGAAGCTGATCCACATACGGTTTACTATAAAGATTTCGATATTCCAGAAGAATACCACGAAGATTGGGACAAATACGATTTATGGCGTTATGTGTCTAAAGTGGATGAGCATATTATCCGTGCTTACTCAATGGCTTCATACCCAGAAGAGAAAGGCATCATTATGCTTAACGTGCGTATTGCAACGCCTCCACCACGTCAACCTGATGCACCTCCAGGTCAAATGTCTTCTTACATTTGGTCATTAAAACCAGGTGATAAAGTGACAATTTCAGGTCCATTCGGTGAATTCTTTGCGAAAGAAACCGACAACGAAATGGTCTTCATCGGTGGTGGTGCAGGTATGGCACCAATGCGTTCTCATATCTTTGACCAATTAAAACGTTTACACTCTAAACGTAAAATGTCATTCTGGTATGGTGCACGCTCTAAACGTGAAATGTTCTATGTAGAAGATTTTGATCAGCTTCAAGCCGAAAATCCGAACTTTACATGGCACGTGGCATTATCTGATCCGTTACCAGAAGATAACTGGACTGGTTACACCGGCTTTATTCACAACGTACTTTATGAAAACTACTTGAAAAATCATGAAGCACCAGAAGATTGTGAATACTACATGTGTGGACCTCCGGTGATGAACGCGGCGGTAATCAAAATGTTGAAAGACCTCGGTGTTGAAGATGAAAACATCTTATTAGATGACTTCGGTGGTTGATTTTAGTTAATCAAAACATCATTAAAACTGACCGCACTTTGTGATGAAGTGCGGTCAATATTTAAGATGGATTACAGGCAAGCTGATAGACGCGTCGGTTTGCCTGTAATTCATATATTTAGGAAGGAATAGATGAAAAAAATATTAAGCGGATTGATTGCAATTGCCTTGGCTTGTTCATTAAGTGCTTGTAAAAAAGACCCGGAAATTATTTCACTTAGCGGTAAAACCATGGGAACCACTTACCATATCCGCTATATTGATGACGGTTCAGTTAAAGAAAATGCTGAAAAAACACATGAGCAGATTGAAGTGGTTTTAAAAGATGTGAATCAGAAAATGTCCACTTACATTAAAGATTCCGAATTAAGTCGCTTTAATCAAAATACACAAGTGAATACGCCAATTGACATCTCTGCGGACTTTGCCAAAGTATTACAAGAAGCGATTCGTTTAAATCAGGTTACTGAGGGGGCATTGGATGTGACAGTAGGGCCAGTAGTAAATTTATGGGGCTTTGGGCCAGAAAAACGTCCAGAACGTAAGCCAACCCCAGAGCAACTTGCTGAACGTCAAAGTTGGGTGGGAATTGATAAAATTCACCTTGATATGAGCGGTAAAACCCCAACTTTAAGTAAAACCGTGCCACAGGTTTATATTGATTTATCATCTATCGCTAAAGGTTTTGGTGTGGATCAAGTTGCGGATGTCTTAGAGCAAAATCACGTACAAAACTATATGGTGGAAATTGGCGGTGAAATCCGTGCAAAAGGTAAAAATGCCGAAAATAAAGCGTGGCAAATCGCTATTGAAAAACCGAATAATACGGGTGAAAGATCAGTTCAAGAAGTAATTGGTTTAAATAATATGGCGATGGCCACTTCAGGCGATTACCGTATTTATTTTGAGGAAAATGGCCAACGTTTTGCACATGAAATTGACCCGAAAACCGGCTATCCAATTCAGCATCATTTAGCCTCAATTACCGTGCTTGCACCAAGTTCAATGACTGCCGATGGCTTATCTACAGGCCTATTTGTACTTGGTGAAGATAAAGCTTTGGAAGTGGCTGAGAAAGAAAATATTCCGGTTTATTTAATTATGAAAACCGAACAAGGCTTTGAAACGAAAATGTCCTCAGCCTTCAAAAAGTTACTCGCAAATAAGGAATAATCATGCAAACTTTATTTTTTACCCTAATCGCTTTTGTGGCAATTATTGTATTAATGTCTGTAGGCTTTATCTTTAAAAAACAAAGCTTAAAGGGCAGCTGTGGCGGGCTTTCATCACTCGGTATTGCCAAAGCCTGTGACTGCGATAAACCTTGCGACACTTTACAAGAAAAATTAGATGCTGGCGATGAAAATGCCAAAGCTGAATACGAACAAAAATTTGCGAAGAAAGACGATGATTCGCAATTTTATGAAGTGAAATAATTCACTCAAAATCAACCGCACTTTGTGCAATAACCTTAATTTATGGGGCGGAAGTCATTCCGCTATGTTTCAATCATTATCACCAATGTGCTTCGCCTTAACCGAAGTTACGGGAGACTTATGTTAACTTCAAATACTTATAATCAACATTTCGCACCCTTGAGTGCAGAACAACTTGCCGAAAATGCCACTAAAAAAGTCATTTGTGGTATGTCTGGTGGGGTAGACTCCTCCGTTTCTGCGTTTATTCTTCAGCAGCAAGGCTACCAAGTGGAAGGCCTTTTTATGAAAAACTGGGAAGAAGATGACGATACCGATTATTGTACAGCTGCAGCGGATCTTGCTGATGCTCAGGCAGTATGCGACAAACTAGGCATTAAGCTGCATAAAATTAATTTTGCCGCGGAATATTGGGATAACGTGTTTGAACATTTCTTAACAGAATACAAAGCTGGTCGTACGCCAAACCCGGATATTTTGTGCAATAAAGAAATTAAATTTAAAGCCTTCTTGGAATATGCTGCAGAAGATTTAGGTGCTAATTATATTGCTACCGGCCATTATGTGCGTCGTCGTGGTGCAGATAATCAAGCAGAGCTATTGCGTGGTTTAGATAGCAACAAAGACCAAAGCTATTTCCTTTATACCTTGAGTAAAAATCAGGTAGGCCAAAGCCTTTTCCCTGTAGGTGAAATCGAAAAGCCAATCGTGCGTGCTATTGCGGAAGATTTAGGTTTAATTACTGCGAAGAAAAAAGACTCTACGGGAATTTGTTTTATTGGTGAGCGTAAGTTTAAAGATTTCTTAGCGCGTTATTTGCCGGCTCAACCAGGTGACATCCGTACCGTAGATGGCGAGATTATTGGGCACCATGAAGGCTTGATGTATCACACACTCGGACAGCGTAAAGGGCTGGGTATCGGTGGATTAAAAAATGCTGGTGATGAAGCTTGGTATGTGGTGGATAAAGATGTCGAAAACAATGAATTGATTGTGGCACAAGGACATGATCATCCTCGCTTGTTCTCTAAAGGATTAATTGCAAAACAGCTACATTGGGTAAATCGTGAACCCGTGCGTGAGGCGTTCCGTTGTACCGTGAAAACTCGTTATCGTCAAACGGATATTGCTTGTTTGGTTGAGCCAATTGATGACGATTGCATCCGAGTGATTTTTGATGAACCTCAGGCTGCTGTCACACCAGGTCAATCAGCCGTGTTTTACCTAGATGAAGTTTGCTTAGGCGGCGGAATTATCGAAGAACGAATTTAATCAATATTCAATAAAGTGCGGTCAGAAATTTAACGATTTTTCTGACCGCACTTTTTCTTTCATGATTTTCAATTTTAGGCAATTTGAAAAAATATTGATATTTTGATAATATATATTTCG
>CAKAQT010000138.1:0-3915 GCA_916720325.1 Parahaemophilus parainfluenzae | reverse complement strand
CGCAAGGCAATACTTGTTGTGTGTTAGATCGTTTCTTAGAACGTAATTTATTCGGTTTGGCTTATCGTCATACTGAAACGGATTTTTTGTCGCTTATCAATGAAAAGATTGGTTCGCTTCCTATATCCAAATGGCAATCAGCCTTAGTGGGGCATATTGCCTTTACACAAGATCCTAAAAATGAGATTGCACCTCTCGCATTTCAATTTGGGGCGATTTATTTCTATCGAGCCTGGCAAGATGAGTTCCGCGTTGCGCAATATGTTAAAAACGCCTTGAAAAATGATCGCACTTTATCAGTAGAACCGCAACAAATTCGGGCATTATTAGATCGTTATTTTCCTCAACAACAAGCGCAAGTTGATTGGCAAAAAGTAGCAGTCGCAACGGCGGTAAAAAGCCCATTTTCTGTGATTACAGGTGGCCCTGGAACAGGGAAAACAACGACAGTCACTCGCTTGTTATGTGTATTACAGGAATTATTTGGTGGCAAACTTCATATTAAATTGGTTGCGCCAACGGGAAAAGCGACGGCTCGTTTAACGGAATCCATCGAAAACGCCTTGGCACAAATGCCGATTTCAGATGAGTTACGTGCCTCCATTCCTAAAACTGCAGAAACGTTGCATCGTTTACTAGGCGTTCGACCTTTTACCGATAGCGTGAAATATCATGCACATAATCCACTGCAAATCGATGTACTAGTAGTGGATGAAACCTCAATGATTGATTTGCCTATGATGGCGAAACTTGTGCAAGCGTTGAAACCCGAAACGCGTTTGATTTTATTGGGCGACCAAGCTCAATTGGCTTCTGTTGAAGCGGGGGCAGTATTAGGTGAAATTGCACAGTTTTTAACGCAAGATTATAGCCCTACTCAAGCCGATTATATCTATGCAACAACAGGCTATACTGTTCCAACTGGGGGGGAGCATAGTCCGTTGCGCGATACCATTTGCCATTTAACCTTTAGTCGTCGTTTCCGAGATGATTCGGGCATTAAACAACTTGCAGCGCAAATTCAACAAGGAAAAGGTGAGGGTAGTGTGGCAACCTTTGCGGAATATCCACAAGAGTTGCATTTCCACCATTTTGATGAAGAGCAAGATGTTAAAGAATCTGTTCGCCAAGTGGTGAAAAGTGCGGTTGAAAATTACCGTGTTTATTTAACGCAACTTCAAACTTATTTTGCTCAGAAGAAAGATCTCAATGCAAAATTTATAGATGAAAAGGGTAATGAGAAAACTTATGCAGAAGCGATTTTAGACCGTTTTAATTCGGTGAGATTTTTGACCGCACTTCGCGCTTCAGCATTAGGTGTGGAAGAATTAAATCGTGAAATTGCCTTGGCATTGCGTGCAGAAAAACTACTTTGGTTCCGCCAAGAAGATGATTGGTATATCGGTAAGCCAATTATGATTACAGAAAACGATCATAATGTGAAACTGTATAACGGTGATATTGGCTTGTGTTTAGCTAAAGGCAAAGTATGGTTTGGCAATCGAGAAGTTTCTACCAGTCGTATTCCCGCTCACGAGCCTGCGTTTATGATGACGATTCATAAATCCCAAGGTTCGGAGTTTGAACATACCGTCATGGTGTTACCAACAGAACCCAATCCAGTGCTTTCACGAGAGCTGGTATTTACCGGTGTTACCCGTGCGAAAAATCAACTTTCCGTATTTGCCAATCAAAAAATCTGGCAAAGTGCGGTCAGAAATACGGTAAAAAGACAAAGTGGATTAGGAAAGTTATTACAGGAAAAAGAGGAGTAAAAAATGAAATTATATGTTTACGATCATTGCCCGTTTTGTGTGCGAGCCCGCATGATTTTTGGTTTAAAAAATCTGCCGGTAGAACTTGTGGTGCTCGCAAATGATGATGAAGCAACACCGATTGGTTTAGTGGGTAAAAAAGTTGTACCGATTCTTGTCAAAGAAGATGGTACTGCGATGCCGGAAAGTTTGGATATCGTGCATTATGTAGATGAGCATTTTGGTGAAAAAATCTTATCTGAACACGTTCGTCCTGAAATTGAAGCATGGTTAAAAGAAGTTGGCAGTTATTATGGTCATCTTACGACTGCACGCTTTACACAAATCGGTTTAGCAGAATTTGAAACCCAAAGTGCGGTTGATTATTTCACTAAAAAGAAAACGGAATTTATTGGTGATTTTGCTGAAAATATTGCGAAGACCGAAACCTATCTTGCTCGCTTAAAAGGCGATTTAGAGAAATTAGCGGTATTAATTCAATCTGAAAATGCATTAAACGGCCAACTTTCTCTTGAAGATATTATCGTTTTCCCGGTATTACGAAATCTGACTTGTGTGAAAGGAATCGAATTCCCACCAGCGGTTTTAGCTTATATCACGAATATGGCTAAATTAAGCGATGTGCCATTGTATTTTGATAAAGCTATTTAATCTCAGCTGATTAATAGGGCTTGGAAATACTGAAGTTTTGACTTGGATCATAGGTGCGGTCATTTTTTCAGTATTTTTTATTCATCGATCTATAATCTCTAACGTTTACTTTAATAAGAGCGCAGAGATATGGATCAGGAATACCAACGAGCGGTTACCCGTATTTGTGTGGAAACCGCTTTGTTATTGTTACAGCATGGCGCAGAAAGTGCTGTCGTCGTACAAATGGCACAGCGATTAGGTGTAGCTTTAGGCATTGAAAGCGTGGAGTGTGCGTTAACGGCAAATGCCGTCTTGTTGACCACGCTTTCTAAGCAGCATTGTATTACCACCGTGCGGAAAAATGTCGATAAAGGCATTAATATGCAAATCGTTACGGATGTTCAGCACATTGTGGTTGCCGTAGAGCATCACTTGTATGATTTGTCCATGGCTCAAAAGAAACTGGATAAATTAAAACCACTAAAATATAACCGTTATTTGGTGGTGTTTATGATTGGTTTATCTTGTGCCTCTTTTGCTCATCTTTCTGGCGGAGATATCACAATTTGTGCAATCACCTTTATTGCCTCTGCCATTGCCATGTTTGTTCGACAAGAAATTTCTAAACGTCATTACAATCCACTCATCGTTTTTGCCATTACCGCTTTTGTTGCCTCACTGATTTCCGGTGTCAGTTTGAAATATAGTTTAGGCAATGATCCTCATATCGCATTAGCTTCTAGCGTTTTATTACTTGTCCCAGGATTCCCATTAATTAATTCTCTTGCAGATATTTTAAAAGGGTATGTCAATATGGGAATAGGACGATGGACCATCGCTACGGTTCTCACCTTTGGTGCTTGTTTAGGTATCGTTTTTGCATTAGATCTTTTAAATATTGTTTCGTGGGTGGGGTAATAGGATGTTTTTACTGAATTTACTCGACGATATGCTTTTTGCAGCCATTCCTGCAGTAGGATTTGCCCTAGTATTTAATGTTCCGCCTAAAGCCTTAAAGTATTGTGCTATTTTAGGCGCGCTTGGGCATGTCACGAGAACGTTATTATTACACTTTGGAGTACCGATTGTTTTTGCCACTTTTTTTGCCACTTGTGTGATTGGTTTTATTGGTGTGCATTTATCTCATCGCTATTTAGCCCATCCAAAAGTCTTTACCGTTGCGGCAATTATTCCAATGATTCCGGGTGTTCATGCTTATAAAGCGATGATTGCTATCGTACAAATTCATCATTATGGCTTTTCCGATACATTATTTGAGCAAATGATCAGCTCTTTTATCAACACCAGCTTTATTTTGGGTGCCCTTGTTTTGGGCCTCGCCTTACCTGGATTATTGTTCTATCGACAAAAGCCTGTAGTATAGAAAATAAAAAGCCGACATCAGTCGGCTTTCGTATTTAATCAATATTTAATTAAGCATAGCAAGTTTGGCAAGCGGCTTGGAACATCCAAACAAGTTTTTCTTGCTCTTTGATGTAGTCGCTCA
>CAKAQT010000137.1:0-3957 GCA_916720325.1 Parahaemophilus parainfluenzae | reverse complement strand
GAGGTCAGATGGAAATGATACTTCGATTATTGTTACGCCGATTGATGGCTTTGCCGGTCATGATACTTGGTGTAACAGCACTCGTCTTTGTAGTGCTTCAATTCACGCCGGGTGATCCTGCTACAGTGGCATTGGGCGAAAGTGCTAGTGAAGCGGCAAAACAACTTTACCGCGAATCACATGGCTTAAATGATCCACTCTTTGTTCAATATTTTCGCTTCTTAGGCAACTTACTTGTATTGGATTTTGGTGTGACGATGCCACCAGAATTACCGATTAGTAGCATGTTAGCGAAATCTTTCCCAATTACGTTACAACTTACCTTAATTGGTGTGGTGTTTGCGGCAGTAGTGTCTTTCTCATTAGGTGTACTTGCAGCGCTTTATCGTGATAGTTGGGTAGACCAAGTGATTCGTTTAATCTCTGTTGCTGCGGTTGCGACCCCTTCATTCTGGTTAGGTATCTTACTTATTCAATGGTTCTCTTTGGAATTAGATTGGTTGCCTTCAGGTGGTTTTGTGCCATTCAGCGAAAGCCCAATGGGGTATATCAATTCCATGATTTTGCCATCTCTTGCGCTTGCCGTGCCAGTATGTGCGTCATTAATTCGTGTGGTGCGTACAACCATGGTAGAAGAAATGGATAAAGACTATGTGAGAACAGCGATTGGTAACGGTGTGCCTTATGCAACCGTTATTCGCCACAACGTATTACGCAATGCCTTAATTACACCTGTGACTGTATTAGGCTTACGTGTAGGTTACTTACTTGGTGGTGCGGTAGTTATCGAACAAATCTTTGACTTACCAGGCATGGGTAAATTGATTTTTAACGGTATCGTCAACCATGACTTGCACTTAGTACAAGGTGTGGTACTAACAATCGCCTTTACCTTCGTTTTAGTGAATATTATCGTTGATATTCTCTATGTGTTGATTAACCCTAAAATTCGGAGTCTATAATGTTTCGTCAAGGTTTAGCAGATCGATTAGCTGCAAGCGGTGCGAGATTCCGAGCACTTTCCACCGCATCAAAAATTTCATTATTATTCTTAGTTTTCGTTGCTTTAGTGGCGGTGTTTGCCCCTTGGGTGGCAACACATGATCCATTAGAAGTGATCGCACGTATGCGTGCTCCAAGTGCAGAATATTGGTTTGGGACTGATCGACTTGGTCGTGATATTTTCTCTCGTATTGTTTACGGTGCCCAAACGTCCTTATTTATCGGTTTAGGTGCGGTAGCTTGTGCCATTATTTTCGGTAGTGTTTTAGGTGCAACTGCAGCCACATCCGAGAAATGGGGCAATGAAATTATCATGCGCTTAATGGATATTTTAATGGCCTTCCCAGGTATCGCATTAGCCGCAGTGTTATTAGCAACCTTTGGTAACTCAGTGCCGGTCATTATCATCACCATTGCTGTGGTTTATACTCCGCAACTTGCACGTGTGGTTCGTGCGAATGTGGTATCACAATGGGATGAAGACTATGTGCGTGCTGAACGCGTGATTGGTGGTAGCCGTACTTATATTCTTCTCAAACACGTTGTACGCAATACTGCTGCCCCGGTTTTAGTCTTCGCTACTGTAATGGTGGCGGATGCCATTGTATTCGAAGCCTCACTTTCTTTCTTGGGCGCAGGTGTACAACCACCACATCCTTCATGGGGTAACATCCTTTCTGAAGGTCGTAACATCGTATTAAACGGTGCATGGTGGGCGACAACCTTTGCGGGTGTGATGATTCTTTTAACCGTATTAGCCTTAAATATCTTGGCGGAAGGCCTTACTGATGCATTGGTTAACCCGCGCTTAAAAGGCGGTAAAAAACCAGAAGGCAAATCAGATGAACGTCTTTCTACTGACGTACAAGAAGCGCTTTCTGAAGGTCTTGCATTAAAACGTTACTTACTCAAATTACATGAAAAAGAAATCACACGTACTAATCGTATGCAATTAGATCCAAATGCAAAACCGATTTTACAAGTGAAAAACTTATCTATTCGTTTCCCGAATCGTTATGGTGAAATTCCATTGGTTGATAACATCAGCTTCACTGTAAACGAAGGCGAAACTATGGGGTTAGTAGGTGAGTCTGGTTGTGGTAAATCCATTACAGCATTCTCTATCATGGGCTTGTTACCAAAAACAGCAAAAATCACCGGGGAAGTGCTTTTCACCGACCGTAGTGGCAAACAACATAGCTTACTTAATTCTCATAATTTAAGTGAATTGCGTGGTTCTGAAATTGCGATGATTTACCAAGACTCTTTAAGTGCGTTAAACCCATCAATGCGCATTAAAGATCAAATGGCACAGCTCATCAAACGTGGCAGCCACCATACCGCAGAAAAATTGTTGGAATGGGTACACCTTGATCCTGAAAAAGTGTTGAATCGTTATCCGCACGAACTTTCTGGTGGTCAACGTCAACGTGTGGTAATTGCAATGGCATTAACTCGTGAGCCGAAATTATTAATCGCCGATGAACCAACAACTGCATTAGACGTCACCGTTCAAGCTGAAGTAGTGAAATTACTGAATGAATTACGTGAAAAACTAGGGTTTGCGATGGTGTTTGTCAGCCACGATTTAGCATTGGTTGCACAATTAGCTCACCACATTACGGTAATGTATGCAGGGCAAGTGGTTGAAATGGCACCAACATCCTTATTGCTTGCTAATCCAACTCACGAATATACCCGTGGCTTATTGGGCTCTGTACTTTCAACTGAAGTCCGTGCGAAACGCCTATATCAAATTCCGGGCAGTGTACCATCACCTTACGACTTTGCTGCAGGTGACCGTTTTGCAAGTCGTTCACTGCGACCAGATGCAAATCCAGAACAAAAATTGGTATTAACCGCTGTGGAAGGCGAGCCGTCTCACTTGTGGGCTTCTCATCTAGCTAAGCCTGTAACGGAAGCGAAAGGAGCATAATATGAGCAGTAGTATTAAAGTCATTAAAGAACAAAACATCATCGATTTAGAAAATATCGTGGTGCAATTTCCTTCTCGCGACGGTTCGTTGTTTGGACGTAAAAAATTCACTGCGGTGAACAATGTGAGTCTTGGCATCAAAGCAGGGGAAACCATTGGTTTAGTTGGGGAGTCTGGCTGCGGGAAATCTACCTTAGCCAACGTGATTATTGGCCTTCTTAAACCAACATCAGGTTTAGTGAAATTCAACGGCTTACAAATGCAATATGGTAGCTCAGAAGCGAGAAAACAATTCGGTCGTCAAGTGTCGGTCATTTTCCAAGACCCAGCAACAGCACTGAATCCTCGTATGAAAGTGTTGGATATTTTGCGTGACCCAATGGATATTCACAATGTGTTACAACCTCACGAACGGGAAAAACGTGTATATGACTTGCTTTCTCGCGTCGGTTTACCACGTTCTGCGGCACAAGTTGAGCCAACTCGTTTATCGGGCGGGCAAAAACAACGTGTGGCGATTGCACGTGCTTTAGCGCTGAATCCAAAACTGATTGTTGCGGATGAGCCGACTTCTGCATTAGACGTATCCGTTCGTGCTCAAGTGTTAAACTTATTGGCTGATTTGAAAAAAGAACTCAATCTTGCCATGGTGTTTATCTCTCACGATATCCAAACCGTACGCCAAGTATCTGACCGTATCGTCGTGATGTACGGCGGTCAAATTTTGGAAACGGGTAGCACCGAAGATATTTTCAACCACCCAACAGTGGATTACACAAGAAAATTACTTGGTGTTGCACCATCGTTGTTATAAAACGAGTAAATAAAATATCTTAATTTATAACCGCACTTTTAAAGTGCGGTTATTTTTTTGCTATTTTTTGTTTTAAGGTGCTGATAAATTTTAGAAACATATTCCGAAAGCCTTTTAGAGTTTAGGTTTTTTCTTAAATAGCGTAGAATAGGCATATAAAAATAAGGAGATTTAATATGCAACAAAAAATTCAACAAGCATTAGC